>DATHTL010000066.1:0-5310 GCA_035463255.1 Anaerolineales bacterium
ACCAAGATCGTGGAAGTAGCGTACCAGCGAACCGCCGATAAATCCGCCTGCCCCGGTGACGAGGATCAGATCATCCTGTTTTAGATCGCGCTGTATCTGTTTTGCTGCATTGTCCTTCATTCGTTTTCGTTCTCCTATGGAATGTATGTCACCACTCCGACTCGGAATAGTAGAGCGAAGCGACATCCTTTGTTATTTCATGAATACGGTCGATCTCTTCAACGGCCAACCGTTTTTTCCAGATATCCATGTTTGCGCGGCTATCCAGCTTGAAGCCATGGACTTTTTTGCGTGATAATTCCATCGGGTTTTCAGAGCTGCTGGAGTTGAGGATCGCTTTTTCGACGCGCGGGGAAAATTCAAGGCCCAGCGAAGCGTATAAATTGCGGTATCCGGAAATGGGATCGCGCGAAAGATCTTCGTGGCGGACAGTAATAAAGTCGGGATGGGACTGGCAGGTCGCGTGGACCGCGCGGTAGATCAGCCGCCACAGCAGTGCTGCCTGCCCGATCACATCGTCTGGCCGCATCGCCTGCATCTCCTCCCGGAATGGTTCCAGATGATCGCGCATCAGCAGGGGCTGATTCAGCAAATCCTGAAAGTCAAACGGCCAATTCAGGCGCTTGAGGCTGCTGGCAAACGCCGCAGGATGGCGAACCGCGATGACGACTTTACAGCCCAATCTGTTTGCAAACCACGGCGTGGAAAAGACTGCAAACGGGTCCTTGAGCAGGATCCGCTGGCCGCGCATCAGGCCATTGTAAAAGATATAGAAGTCCCGGCCCATGCGCAGAACATCCTTGCGCGAACGGAGCGAGCGGATCTCATCCCAGAAGTGATAGTCAAATTCCAGAAGTTCGTGAAAGGCGGGGAGATATTCGCGTTCGTTCTCTTCACAAATATATTGATACCAGTACTTCACCCTGGCGCTGTACACTCCCGGACGATGCAGGACGTTCAGCGGCTCACTGATGTACGCGGTGCATGCATCCGCTGCCAGCATTTTCCCCACCCACGTGGTACCGCTGCGGTGTGTTCCCGTGACCAGGATTGGTACAAGCGTACGATCATTCATTTTGGTCGTTTATCCATGGGTACGGCTACGATCGAATTGACTCCATAGAGAGCGGCAGCGCAGCGATTTAAGCGGAAGTCCGCCTGGTCACCCAGATCCTGGGTGCGCTCTTCACCTAAGAATCGCACTACCAGATCTTGAGCACCATCTTCTTTCATGGCGCGTATCTCTGTCTCGCGCAGATCCCAGGCTGCCGCGCGTTCCTGATATACGGGAATTTCCACTGCCGTGCGCTGGGCCGTCCGCAGGGGATAGAGCACAAGGATTGCCAGGGCTACCATCGCGACGCGGCGAAGGGTGATAGATTGCAGGATCTTCTTCCCTGCCTGTGCAATCAGGGTGCCCAGCAATGCGCCTTCGGCCATCAGAGCGCCGGTCATCAAGACTCTACCAGAGAAACGGGCACGCGGAGCCGGATAGGACTGTCCGTACGCGCTCGGCGCGAAGCTGGCCGCAATCAGGAGGTATCCCAGGAAAAGCACGATAAGCATAAAAAGGCCAAGGCGAACGCGTGCCTCTCCGGAGAGGCTCTGTGATGGATGACTATATTTTACATAAAAAAGCAGGGCTGGCACAGCAACGGAAATCAGCGTTGGTGTGGGAAGCACACGCAGGGTATCTACAATGAATTCTGCCGGGTACTTAATAACTCTGAATAGCAGTTCAGGTGGGGCTGGTGGCGCAGTCTGCATACGGATTGAATTCGCAGGAGCAAAGGCCATAAGAAGCAGGGCTGTCACGGCACCCAGCAAGGACCAGAACAAGATCGTCAAAATGGACCGGCGGTGCTGAACATCGCTCCACCACCAGGTGGCGCCAATTCCCAGCACGAGTACGGTGATCATGACCGCAGTAGGAGGTTCGGAAAGTCCACCGATTACAAAAGGGATGATAAAACAGGCAGCTTGAACCCAGAACGAAGGAGCGTACGACTGCACACGCCGGATCTGCCTTAATATAAAGGCCCCAAAAAATGGGATAAATACTACCGGTGCGAAATGCGACGTCATGCCAGCGCGCCAGTATAGGGTTTCATACAAATCGGGAGCCTGCATCTCCGAGAAATAGACGATCAAGATCGCAAGGAACAGCGTCGTCAAGCGGCTCCACCCTGCTCCGGTCATCTCCACGATCTCTTTGAGCAGCAAGTACATGCCCCAGACAAAGAGAGCCAGCATGAGTCCAGGCAGGATCGCGACGTTATACCAGCCAAAGAGATTGTCCACGAGGCCGATAAAGAGGATATTGGTATAGCGGCTGGAGGCACCTATATAGCGGCGGATCATCGCCCCGAACAGGTCATCCTGCAGAAAGAACGCCGAGAGGCAGTAATCGTCGCTACCGTAACGGGAAAACACTCCAAGGTAGGCATAGAGGGCCAGGGCAATCAACGCGGTGACGATACCGAGCGAAAGGACCAGCTTAAGAGACGCTTCCTCGGAAACAGGTTGCTTTGTGGGAGAAGAATGATCTTTCATTGAGGCTTCAACGTTTCACGGCCACCGCGACCAGGATCATCCCAAGAGAAGAACGACTGTTTAATTCACGCTGCAGCTGGCTCCTTGCTTTTTCAGTCGAAATCAGGGACAGGAACGGGCTCAGATTGTAAATGGTCCCAAAATGTTCGATCCCCAAACCCAGCTCTACCAACATTTTCCTTAAGGATGCAGGAGAAAAGCGGCTGACGTGCTGCTCCCCGGCCATTTTGGGTGCCATATTCAGCCGGTCCACAGCCCATTCCATCACGGGCCAGAAGCTGCGATAGTTGGGAGTCGTGATGAGGAGCCGTCCACCCGGGCGAAGGACGCGCGCCGCTTCACGAATGGATACCTGTGGCGCTTCGAGATGCTCGATCACCTCAGAGAGCAGCACACAATCAAAGCTTCCATCGGTGAACGGAAGAGACTCCCCGATGGCCTGGGTACAGGCATAACCCACCGGGGCTTGCGCACCAGATTTCGTTTCCTCCAACCGAGACCGGACAAACGTCAGCGCCTGCATCGACAAGTCCAGCGCCACAGGGTAGCTCCCCGGCACGCTGGCTTGTAGCAGCAAATTGCCTGCGCCGCAGCCGATCTCGAGCAGGCGCGACCCGGCCGTCAAGTGCGGACAGATCAGCCGGTCGATCATGGTAAGTTTGCCGCCATGCCAGAAACGCTGCATAGGGTGGCCGGAATGCAGAGCACGATATTGATAATCGCCTGCGACGGAATGGTAATCGAAAGACAATCTGCGATTCTCCTACTTGTACTTGCCCTGCACGTCGTTCCAGCGAACCATGAACAGGTTCGTGAACATCTTCAATGAGTCGCTGATCAGACGGACCCGGCTGCGCTGGCGGTGCTCGATCATTTGCACGGCCACAGGCTGGATCGAAAGCTTTAGCTTGCGCGCAATGAACAACATTTCCACGTCAAAACCAAAGCCGCCAATGGTCACGCGCTGAAAGATGTCCCTGGCAGCTCGGGAGGTAAAGCTCTTGAAACCACACTGGGTATCTGGCAGGCCGGTGAACAATACGGCCTGCACCATCCACGAGAAGATCTGACCGGCCACATAGCGCAGGAAGGGCACGCCTTTGACCTGCGAACCCGGCAGCACACGTGAGCCGACGGCCAGATCGCATCCATCCCGTAGTGTTTTCAAAAAATCATCGATGGCGCGCAGCTCATAGGGCAGATCCGCATCGATAAAGATGAGATATCTTCCCTGACTCTCCATCACGCCGCGTTGGATGGAGAAACCCTTTCCCATGTTCTGCGGATTCACGAGCAAGTGAAGATTTACATCATTCTTTTGGTGCCAGTTTTGAACAGACTCGGCGGTCCGATCCCGGCTGCCATCGTCTACAACAATGATTTCGTAGCTTTCCGGGCGCGCAGCGAGATAGCTGTGCAAGCATTCCAATGTGCTGGCAATCAGGGACTCTTCATTGTAGGCCGGGATGATGACGGAAAGTTCGGGCGAGGTCATGAGCCGCTTGCACCCTGCTGTATCGGATGCTTAAGATCGAAGATCAGATAGCCATCCCCTTCTGCAGAGACCGGGTAAAAATTAAGCAGACGTTCCTTGAGCTGCGGCTGCCGGTCCAACTCATCGAAATCGGTCACAAGAAAATAACTCATCTTCGAGGAGTATCGATCGAATAGATCCTCGAAAGAGAAAACGCCCTCCCGGATGTTCGCAAAAGCCACATCCCCGCCATAGGGCCAGGTGGAGAACCTGCGCCAGCCCCAGTATTCCAGGCGGGAACCGTAATCCTCGATCAAACCAATGACCCGCTCCCCTCTCTCGAACTGCTCGCCAATTTCCGCCCACATCTCCGCCTCGGGGCGATAATCCACTGCCTTCATCTGATTGCGGACATCCCAGACAACAGAGAAGAGTCCATAGATCAGGATGAGAGAGACGGCGGCGCGCGCCCAACGCTGGACGGCTGTTCCCGTTAAATAAGTAAAGAACCAGTCCCCCAGCGGGGCCAACGAGATCGCAACGATGGGGATGAACGGCAAATGGTAATAGTCATGTGTCGCCGCATGATAATTAAAGTAAAGCCCGTACAGAATATATGCACCCCACAGGCCGTATAAAAAGATCCGCAGATTGCGATCTTTGACCAGGAACAAGCCGAGCAGCCCGAGCATGATGAAGACTCCGCCCGCCGCCATGCTAGCTTTTACCTCCCACTGCAGATAGTTAAGCGGGTTGAGCAGCAAGGCAGGGACAAAACGTCCGCTGAAGGCATTTGCCAGGTTGCCTCGAATAAACACTCCATCGATCACATACAGCCCGGCAGGCAGCGCGCCCAGCAATGCCATGATCCATACCTGGGCGTTCTTTAGCAGGTCTCGGAATGTATAGCGCGACAGCGCCAGCCCCAACGCACCCCCGATGACAAAAAAGGCGGCAGAAAATTTCACGTAGATCGCAAACCCGCCCACCAGTCCCGCGAGAACAGCTGTCAGCCACGAGGCAGAACGCGCCCAGCGCGCAAATATCCACCAAAATGCCAGTACTAGCGCTACCATCAAAGGGTCCGGTTGAAAGCTCCGGCTGCCGATGATGGCATAGGGAAAGAGCAGATAGTGGGCAGTGGAGATCAGGGCGCCTTCAAACGAAACGAGTTCGCGAACGAGCAGAAAAAGAAAAATACCTCCAACCAGCCAGAACAGGGATGAGTAGACCCGCGCGACCCATAATTGCTCGCCGGTGAAGCGATAGGTATATGCCACCAG
>DATHTL010000067.1:0-44053 GCA_035463255.1 Anaerolineales bacterium
CTTGGCGTCGAGGCTTCCCAGTAGATCTGCAACCGCTCCGCCAACACCACCAGCCGCGCCGGTGACGAGGATCACTTTATTATGAAACAGATGAGGGGCGAAAATATTTGGCGTCATGTCAGGGTCCCTTGTTTTCCTGGAGGCAGTTGCCTCCATCCACGACCATGATCTGGCCTGTGATATAGCTCGCGCCCGGGGTTGCCAGATAGGCGATCAAGCTGGCTGTTTCCATTGGCGTGCCTGCCCGTTCTAACGGCGTATATTTGGCTGCGATCTTTTCCTCCTCCAATTGTGAAGCGGTGGCGATCCAGCCCGGAGCGACGTTATTAATGGTGATGTTGTGCAGGGCAACCTCGATCGCGATGCTCCGGCTCATGCCGACCATCGCCGCTTTGGCCGCACTATAGGCCGACGCGCCGCGGCTACTCACCATGGGCCCGGTCACTGAAGAAACGTTGATGATTCGGCCATATTTCCGCCGGATCATGCCGGGAAGCACCAGCCGCGTCACGTTGTAGCAGGTGGTCAGGTTGCGGGCGATGGAAGCGTCCCAGGCTTCGTCGGTCATTTCGGCAAACTGGCTGGATTCCTCGGGAGAGCCTTCCATTGTCATGCCCGCGTTGTTAACCAGGATGTCGATCTTGCCGAAATCGGACTCGGCGGCCTCGATCATGGACCGGGTGGCGGCTCGATTGGTCAAGTCAGCGACATATCCTCTGGCGGTGTGTCCTGCCTTTCGCAGTTCTCGGACTCGCTGGTGGATGCGCTGTCCCGTGGCAGCAATGGCCACTTCCGCTCCCATCTCGGCAAGCAACTTTGCCGCAGCAAACCCAATCCCTTCCGCGCTGCCCGCGCCTGTTACCAAGGCAGACTGTCCTTTTAATGAAAATAATGGATGCATGGACTTGCGCTCTTACTTCTTGCCCCGATTAACCACTGCCCTGACTAACTTCACCGCTATATCGGTAGGACCGGAACGAGAGATCAATGTCCCAAACATGCTGGCGACGAGCGTTGTCTCTTTCTTCTCGATTCGATCGCGTGCAATTTCCAATGAGAGCTGTGGAACAAAATAATGGGCATGCTCTTCAGCCAGGCTGATTTTCATAAGTGCTCCTCTCTGCGATGGTTAAATAATGATTCAATTATAGAGGCTCTTATTCAAAAGACAATGGCCATTTCCCTTCGATGATCCTAACAGAAACTCCCGTCTTCGCGACGGGAGATGATCTTCCAGAGAATGATATCCGCTTTATTCCTCCGAGCGGATATCCGTCAGTAACCGTTCTTCAAAACGGATCTCCCGAAAGGATGCAGTACAGCCATTCCCCGTGGGCGACTGGGCAAGAAACCCCATCTGTGCCTTTGAGTTGTCTTCCAATTTAAAGTAACGGATGAGATCCCACTTGATTCCATCTTGCGAGGCATGGAAAGCATAAGCCTGTTCCAACCGGGAAATGCGCATGTACACCGTACTCTCCACCGCGAAGGCATTGCAATCGTCAGAAACCCCTTTGGTGACTACAGATACAATGGTTGGACGGCCCTGCGGCGATAGCTCCAGGCAAAGCTTTGCCCACGCCAGCGGGCTTTCATAAACCATCAAAACTCCGGCATCATACGTGGCCACATGATTGACATGCACCTGCACGCCAAGCATGCAGGGATTTGAAGTTGGGAACAGCAATACCGGTGCATTCATGATGTTCACCGCTCCCTGCGGGTCGATGAACCAATCAGTTTTAGCGGGTGCAGTGATGGTCAGTTGCTCGTCGGTGGATAGCTCCCAACTTTCGGTTGGATTGTGCCAGTGTAGGGGATAGGGCAAATTAGGAATATTGATCATAGCCATGAGAGTAGCCTCGGCTTGAAGTCATTTTGGTGATTATACCTGTAGCAAATCATGGACTGCTTGCGGCTTCGGGCGGCATGAGCATAACTCACGTGGTGGAAGCACCCAACCTCACGAACAAAAAGACGGCAAACCCCTTATAATTACTCTCACCAAACTCAAACCTCCAGTCTCTAGTTCCTAATCTCAAAAATGCCTACTCAACTCATTGAATGCATTCCCAACTTTTCCGAAGCGCGACGACCTGAAGTCATCGACCAGATCGTCGCAGCCATCGAATCGGTGGGCGAGGTCAAGCTCCTCGACCGTTCCTCCGACCTTGACCATAATCGCACTGTCTTAACCCTTGCTGGTCCGCCGTTTGCGGTGGAAGAAGCCGCCTTCCGGGCTATCAAGACCGCCTCGGAGCTGATCGACCTCAACAACCATACCGGCGAGCATCCGCGCATCGGCGCGACAGATGTGGTTCCCTTCGTGCCGTTGAGCGGCTCGAGCATGGATGAGTGCATTGCGATTGCGAAGAGGCTTGGTGAGCGCGTCGGCAACGAGCTCAGCATCCCGGTCTATTTGTATGAAGCGGCGGCTACTCGTCCCGAGCGCGCCAACCTTGAAAACATTCGCAAAGGTCAATACGAAGGCCTCAAATCCGAGATCGAGTCCAATCTGGATCGCCAGCCCGATTACGGCCCGGCCAAACTCGGTACCGCGGGGGCAACTGTCATCGGCGCGCGCAACCCGCTGATCGCCTTCAATGTTTACCTCACCACAGATGATGTGGATATTGCCAAGAAGATCGCAAAGGCCATCCGGCACTCGTCCGGGGGCCTGCGTTATGTCAAGGCGCTGGGACTGCTTGTCGAGGGACGTGCTCAGGTGTCGATGAACCTCACGAATTTCCGTGAGACACCCATCGCGCGGGTGGTGGAAACGATCCGGCGCGAAGCTCAACGCTATGGAGTGGGCATCCATCACAGTGAACTTGTTGGATTAATCGCTCAAGAAGCATTGGTGGATGCAGCCGTCTGGTACACACAACTCGATGCATTTGACAAGGAGCAGGTACTTGAATCGCGTCTCGTGGACTCATCTGCTTCTTCGCCGCAACCGAAGCCAGTTTCCTTTATCGAAGAGTTAGCCGCACCGACAGCGACTCCGGGTGGCGGCTCGGCGGGAGCCTACGCGGGTGCGATGGGCGCCAGTCTCGTCGCCATGGTGGCCGGACTCACTATTGGCAAAAAGAAATACGCCAACGTGGAAGCCCAGATGCAGGCCATCCGAGTAATGGCAGAAAGCCTGCGCAAAGAATTGACTCAAGCAGTGGATGATGACTCCTCGGCATTCGAAGCTCTTATGGGCACACTTAAGTTACCGAAAGAGACGGAAGAGGAACAGACCAAACGCAACACAGCCATCAAAATTGCCACGCTAAATGCCGCGCGCGTTCCATTGAAAGTAGCCAAGGACGCGGTCAAGGTGATGGAGCTGGCGTTGAAATGCGCCAGAGAAGCCAACAGCAACGCCATCAGCGACGCTATGTCCGGGTTCGCCATGTCCCGCGCTGCCCTGACCGCCGCAGGATACAACGTGAAGATCAATCTCCATTCCTTGGAAGATAAGTCAGTAGGGGAGAAGATGCTGGAAGAATTGAAGGATATTGAGGCAAAAGCGGATGAACTCGAGAAGGAGATCCGCGAAACAATGAAGACGCGCGGTGGAATCTAATTGTGGAGTCGGGGAGCTGGCTCTCGCTTTGTCCGCAATCGGCTGACTCCATAGCAAATCTCAATGAAGCAAATCTGCGGTCTCCTCCTATTGTTGTTTGTTTTGTTGTTTGTTGTATCTTGCACACCGACCGAAGCAACTGAATTGCCGACGGTTGTCCCGACGAAGGTCGAGCTAACAAACACATCAGTTTCTCCAACCGCCATTCCCATAGTAACAGCAACATTACAACCTCCCTGCGATCCATTCAGCACAGATTTCTGCATCACCGACGGCCATTTCATCCTCCAACGTCCGATCCATCCGCCGGCAAACGATCTGGTAGATACATCATATCGGTACGGCTCGACCGCAAACGGGATGCGCGACCCGCATCACGGCGTGGAGTTTGGCAACCCAACCGGAACGCCCGTCTACGCCGCGGCAGATGGAGTCGTTATGTTTGCAGGATCCGATCAGGAAGTTATCTATTCTCCGTGGACAGACTTTTACGGAAATGTTGTGGTGATAAAGCACGAGGAAGATCTGTTTACGCTCTATGCCCATCTTTCAAAGACTGGTGTGCAAAGCGGCCAACCAGTATCAGCCGGAGATAAGATTGGCGAGGTGGGCATGACGGGAGTCGCCATCGGCAGTCACCTTCACTTCGAAGTCCGCCAGGGAAATGGACAAGACTATTATGCGACGCAAAACCCCGAGTTATGGTTAATCCTCGCCAAGAATATACATGGTAGTCCTTCTGGTGCGTTGATGATCTCTGTCGTAGATCAGAATCACGAGCTCGTCAACTCAGCGGAGTACACCATTCGCTATCACCCCGACCAACCCGGGCAGCCTGTCGAAACCTATTATGGGTCAACCTACCCGGCAGACATGCTCAATGGAGAGGAAAATATAGCATTGAGCGATCTGCCGGCAGGCAAGTATCGTATTGCAATTGAAAGCAATGGCAAGGTCTATGAGCGCTGGGCTAAAGTAGAATCAGGCAAGCTTACACAAGTTGTTATCATTGTGAGATAACTCAAATTGGAGAGAATATGGGACTCAAACCTGACCACTGGATTCGCAAGATGGCGCATGAACATCGCATGATCGAACCGTTCGAAGAAAAACAAGTCCGCAATGGGGTGGTTTCCTATGGCGTCTCGTCATACGGCTACGATGTACGTGTGGCAGATGAATTCAAGATCTTTACCAATGTCTTTTCCGCCACGGTCGACCCCAAGAACTTCGATACCAAATCCATGGTGGATTACATTGGAGATGTATGCATCATTCCACCGAATTCCTTTGCTCTTGCTCGCACTGTTGAGTACTTCCGCATCCCGCGCAAGGTGCTAACGGTCTGTCTCGGGAAATCGACATATGCAAGATGTGGAATCATCGTGAACGTGACCCCATTCGAGCCGGAATGGGAAGGTTACGTCACACTGGAAATCTCTAACACCACGCCGCTGCCTGCCAAGATCTATGCCAATGAAGGGCTAGCACAGGTCCTCTTCTTCGAAGCGGATGAAGAATGCGAAGTTTCTTATGCAGATAAAAAAGGAAAGTACCAGAAACAGCAATCTATTGTGTTGCCTAAGTTATAGCTCATAGGGCAGATCATTCATCCGTCAATGCGGGCTCTACAGCAAGGCTGACCTTCGCGGAACTCTGTCTAAGACGTTTGCCCTAAAAAGACCGAGGTTTAACCTCCGTCTTTTCTATTCACGAATGTTCTTTTACATCATCCATCGCCTTCTGCACATTCACAAACGGAAGGACGATCAAGCCCGCGATGAAGTAAAAGATCAACGAGAGAATTCCATAACGCAGGCTTCCAAAAATCTGATTTGCCAGACCGAAGATCAACGGACCGGTCCAGGAGGTGCCGCGTTCGCTGACCTCATAGAAGGAATAGAATTCGGCTTCCTTTCCCTCCGGGATCATCTGTGCAAAAAGGCTCCTGCTGATGGCTTGCGATCCGCCCAGGACGAGGGCGATGAAGATGCCAAGGACAAAAAATTCTGCTACACGTGATTCACCTTGCAGCCCGCTGTACGCATAAATGACCACACCGGCCCAGATCACAAGGCTGACAATAATGGATTGTTTCGCTCCGATCCAGCCCGCTAAGCGTCCCCAGAAGAGCGCACCGAAAAATGCTACAAACTGGATCATCAGGATGACTGCAATAAGCGTATCCTGTGGAAGCTCGATCCCGCCGCGGGCAATAGGCGCGGCCGCGAAGGTGGAAGAAACCGCGATCACCGTTTGTATTCCATCGTTATAAAGAAAATATGCCAGAAGGAATTTTAGCGTTTCAGGGAAGTTCTTCATCTCACTGAATGTTTTCCCCAGTTGCTTAAACCCAACACTTGCATAGGTCTGTCCTGCAGGCAAAGGACGAGCGGCGCGGCGCGAGCGAAGTCGCGACCAGGTGAGAAACGAAAAGCCCAGCCACCAGAGTCCCGCCGAAGCCAGGTTGATGCGGACCGCCAGATCGCCCGGCACGCCGATGTCTTCGCTAAAGATAAAAAATGCCAGATTAAGCGCCAGCAAAAGACCGCCGCCGAGATAGCCCATCGCCCAGCCATACGAGGAAACTCGATCACGCTGGTCCGCGCTCGCAATATCTGGCAGATAGGCGTTGTAAAATACGATGGCCGCTCCGAATGCAAGATTGGCGATAATGAAAAGCACTCCACCCAGCCACCACAAGTCTCCCGTTACGGCGAACATCAAAATGGTGGATATAGCCCCGATGAACGCAAAGATCTGCATCATACGCTTGCGCAGGTGCGAGTAATCTGCGATGGCGCCAAGGATCGGTAGAAATAAGACTTGAAGACCGACCGAGAATGAAATACAGTAGGGCAGAAAGGAGTCTGGTGCAATAGGGATGCCAAAGAAACGGGCCAGACCATCGGGTCCGGCAGCTGCGGCTGCCAGGGAGGCAATATAGGGACCAAGAAAAACGGTTCCGACGGTTGTGCTGAATGCCGAGTTCGCCCAGTCATACATTGCCCAGCCGAAGATCTCGCGTCTGTCGTTCACTGGTGCCTGCGGTGTGGTCATCATGCCTCCGGGATTTGTGAATTTCGGAAATTCTATCAGTCAAAACCCCACTTGCCTTTGGCAGGTTGCGAAAATTTGAGATTGTGTTAGAATCCGCCCATCCAGCAAAAAGGCAGGGGGAGCGAAATAAGACACAAAAACCCCTTGCGTATAAATAAACTTTCATATATAATTACGGTTTGCTATCCCGCCAGATGTCGCGGGATGGATTTGTGTGTCTATAGCTTGTTGCATCGTCTCCAGATTTCCGTCTTGCAGACCAGTTGAAAAGAACAAAATTCAGGGACTGATGCAGTATTCCGTGTCCGAGTCACTAGCCCAGGCCAGGAGTGAACCGAATGTCTTCTTTACCCCGCAAGAGTTACGCGCGTATCCCCATCAATATCAAACTCCCCAATCTAATCGAAGTACAACTTGATTCGTTCGAACGGCTCAAACGTGAGGGCCTTGGCGATCTCTTCCATGAAGTTTCGCCGATCGAATCATATAACAAGGGGATGAAGTTATATTTCCCCAGCCGCAGTCCCGAGGCAAAACAGTGGGGCCTCAAGTATTGGTTTGGCGATCCCAAGCACACGATTGAAGAATGTGTTGAACGCGATCTGACCTACGCCAGCCCGCTGTATGTATCCGTCCTGTTAGCCGGGCCCGATGTGCCCGAGCCGATCAAGCAGGATATCTTCTTGGGCGATTTCCCCGAGATGACCGACAAAGGCACGTTTATTATTAATGGTACAGAGCGTGTCGTCGTCTCACAGCTCATCCGCTCGCCGGGTGTCTACTTTGAAGCGCCGACCGACCGCGCCACCGGACGTCCTCTTGCCATGTCCAAGCTGATCCCCGATCGTGGCGCGTGGATGGAATTTGAAACCCGTAAGTCTGACTACATTATCCTGAAGTTCAACCGCAAGCGTACAGTGCCGATCACAGTTTTCCTTCGCGCTCTGGCCGCGGTGAACGATGGTACAAAAGACTCTCCGCTCGTTACAGGCAGCGATGAAGAGATCCTGTCCCTATTTCAGGATGTAGATAACAACCCGGAGCGCCTGTTCATCGCCTCGACCCTCAAGCAGGAACCCGAATGGGATGTGACTGCCAAGCAGACCATTGCCGAGGCGGCTCTCATCGAGTTCTTCCGCAAGATGCGCCCGGGCGATCCGGCCACGCTGGAGAACGCTCGCCAGTTCCTCGAGGAGCAGCTGTTCGATCAGCGCCATTATGACCTCGAGCGTGTTGGTCGCTATAAGCTTAATCAAAAACTGGATCTGGATGTGCCGATTCCGCATCGCACCGTCACAAAGAGCGATGTTATTCGCCTCGTCCGCCGCATGATCCAGATTAACAACGGGGTCGAGCCGCCGGATGATATCGATCATCTCGGCAATCGCCGCGTTAAGACGGTGGGCGAGCTGATCCAAAATAAATTGCGCATTGGCCTGCGCCGCATGGAGCGCGTGATCAAAGAGCGCATGTCCATCCGCGACCAGGAACAGTTGTCGCCGGTGACGCTGGTCAATATCCGGCCGGTCGTGGCGGCGTTGCGCGAGTTCTTTGGCTCCTCCCAGCTCTCTCAGTTCATGGACCAGACCAACCCGCTCGCCGAGCTACGGCACAAGCGGACGCTGTCAGCGCTGGGTCCGGGCGGTCTGCGCCGTGAGCGCGCCGGCTTCGACGTGCGCGACGTCCACCACTCACACTACGGACGCATTTGTCCGATCGAGACGCCTGAAGGCCCGAACATCGGTTTGATCGGCCGCCTAGCGTCATTCTCTCGCGTCAATGAATATGGCTTCATTGAAACACCCTATCGTAAGGTGTTCCGCACCATGCAAGCCGACGATGAACGGCTGGAAGGCCGCACGCTGCGCGAGAACGTGGTCGACCCCAAGAGCGGAGAAGTACTGTTCAAAGCTGGCGAGACTATCGATGCAAAAATGATGAAGCGGATCGCCAAAACTGGCGCTCCGGTAAACATCGTTCCTCATATTTCCGACCAGTTCGATTATCTCTCTGCCGACGCAGAAGATAAGTATGTGATTGCTCAGGCAAATGCGCCGCTGACACAAACCAAAGAGTTTGTGCGCGACCGGGTGTCTTGCCGTTATCACTCCGGCTTCATCTTTGCAGCACCCGAATCGATCGATTACATGGATGTCGCTCCTCATCAGGTGGTCGGTATCAGTGCAGCGCTCATTCCATTCCTTGAGCATGATGATGCGAACCGCGCCTTGATGGGTTCCAATATGCAGGCTCAGGCCGTCCCGCTTGTTCGGCCCGAAATTCCGCTCGTCTCTACGGGGATGGAATACCATGCCGCGCTTGACTCCGGTCAGGTGGTGGTGGCAGAAGCCGACGGCGAGGTAACGTCTGTGACCGGGAACACGATTACCGTCAAGGAAAGAGGCAACACCCGTACCTATCAACTGCGCAAGTACCAAAGGTCTAATCAGAGCACCTGTATTGATCAGCGTCCCGCCGTTGTGAAAGGACAGAGGATCAAGAAGGGCGACATTATCGCCGACTCCTCTTCCACCGAGAGCGGACAACTGGCACTTGGTCAGAACGTGGTTGTTGCATTCCTTTCATGGGAGGGCGGCAACTTCGAAGATGCTATTCTGATTTCTGAGCGTTTGGTTCAGGAGGATCGCTTTACCTCTGTCCATATTGAAAAGTATGAAGTAGAGGCGCGCGATACCAAGCTTGGCCCCGAGGAAATCACACGCGATATTCCTAACGTTGGTGAGGACGCCATCAAAGATCTCGACGAAAACGGGATCATCCGCATCGGCGCAGAAGTTGGTCCGAACGATATTCTGGTGGGCAAGATCACGCCGAAAGGTGAGAAGGAACTGACACCTGAAGAGCGCCTGCTACGCGCCATTTTTGGTGAGAAGTCCCGTGATGTGAAGGATACCTCCCTGCGCATGCCTCACGGTGAGCGCGGCAAAGTGGTGGACGTAAAAGTGTTCACTCGCGAAGAAAACTCCGACCTTTCCGCCGGCGTTGATATGATGGTCCGCGTGTCGGTGGCTCAGCGCCGCAAGCTGACTGCCGGTGACAAGATGGCGGGTCGTCATGGGAACAAGGGCGTCGTTTCGAAGGTAGTTCCCGTGGAAGATATGCCCTTCCTGGAAGACGGCACGCCGGTGGACATTATCTTGAATCCGCTTGGCGTTCCGGGTCGTATGAACATCGGTCAGGTGCTGGAAGTTCACCTCGGGTGGGCAGCGAAACGTCTTGGCTATCGCGCCGTGACCCCGGTGTTCGATGGAGCCTCGGAAGAGGAGATCGAAGCCGAACTCGCACGTGCCTGGATCGTTGACCAGGCCTGGAAAGAGTCTGTTGCCACTGCCTGGGAATGGATCAAGCAGCAGGAATATGATCCTGAATCTATTCAGGATGATGATGAAGTCAGACGCCTCTATCTGGAAGAATGGCTTGGAGACCGCGGCTATGATCCATACGATCTGAATGATGTGGATACGGCCCGCCACGCGACCGCGGCCGAATGGGTGCGCGATCACGGTTATGATCCCGAGACCATCTTCCACCCCGAAGATGTAGATCCGCGCGATCGTGAAAAGTACAACACCAGTGCTGTCAACGCCTGTCTGCGCCTCTGGGTGGAGCGTCACGGTCACACCGGCCGGATTGCTGAAGCTCGAGTCATGGAAGTCGCGCAAGAAGTAATGATTTCCTCCGGTGAGCCAATGCCCATCCTTGGCAAACAGACTCTGCGCGATGGTAAATCGGGCATTCCGTACGACCAGCCCGTAACCGTCGGTGTGATGACAGTTCTGAAGTTGCATCACCTTGTGGAAGATAAAGTGCACGCTCGCTCCACGGGCCCATACAGTCTGGTCACGCAGCAGCCGCTTGGTGGTAAGGCACAATTCGGTGGACAGCGCTTTGGTGAAATGGAAGTATGGGCGCTCGAAGCCTATGGCGCAGCATACACTCTGCAAGAGATGCTGACAGTAAAATCTGACGATGTTCAGGGACGCGTTAACACCTATGAAGCGATCGTGAAAGGTGAACCGATCGAAGAACCCAGCATTCCTGCATCCTTCCGCGTGCTTGTGAAAGAATTGCAGTCTCTGGGTCTTGCGGTCGAGGCGATCAACGAAGGCGGGGAGGTAGTCCGCTTTGGTAAGGATGAAGAAAAACAGCATCCGCCCAAGCTGGATACCGGTCTGCTTGGCATTGGAAACAACTTAATGACCAAGTAATAACCGCAGTAATCTTGACGGTAGCAAGAGTGAGTGATAAAATCACTCTCCGTTGCCAAAATGATAAAGCGGCAATAATCCCGCTACAAGGCATGGCACTACAAATGAGGCCATCAGTTTCGTTGTGATGGCCTCATTTCTTGTGAATAATCATTGTAAAAGAAAGTACAAATCGGAGGCTAAACGTGCCGACAATCAACCAAATGGTCCGCAAGGGCCGCAAGAATAAGAAAGCAAAAAGCAAAGCCCCGGCCCTGCAGTACACGTTGAACTCGTACAAGCAGCGTCGCGTGCGCCAGGATAAAGGCGCGCCGCAGAAGCGTGGCGTTTGTACGATCGTGCGTACCATGACACCGAAGAAGCCGAATTCTGCTCTGCGGAAGATCGCTCGTGTTCGCCTCACCAACGGCATCGAAGTGACAGCTTACATTCCGGGTGAAGGGCATCAGTTGCAGGAACACTCCGTAGTGCTGGTGCGCGGTGGCCGTGTGAAGGACCTGCCTGGTGTGCGTTATCACATTGTGCGCGGTTCATTGGATACGACCGGCGTTGCGAATCGAAAACAGGGCCGCTCCAAATATGGCGCGAAACGCCCCAAGTAGTTAATGGAGTCATGAAACATGCGTAGAGCAAAACCAGAACAGCGGGAAATCCTTCCTGATATTCGCTATAACAGTGTGCACATCCAGACAATGGTGCAGCACATCTTGAAACGCGGCAAGAAAAGCCTTGCCACTGGGCTCATTTATGATGCCATGGATCTGATCCAGGAGCGTACTCAGAAGAATCCTCTTGAGGTCTTCGATGGGGCGCTTAAAAATGTCTCTCCAGTGATGGAGGTCCGCCCGCGACGTGTTGGTGGCGCGACATATCAGGTACCCATGGAAGTCTCGGCGGATCGCCGCACCACACTGGCGCTCCGCTGGATTTTGTCTGCAGCTCGTGATCGCTCAGGCAAATCCTTCGCTGATAAGCTGGCCAGCGAATTGATTGACGCTTTTAATGAAACGGGTTCCGCGATCCGCAAGCGCGACGAAACCCATAAGATGGCTGAAGCCAACCGCGCCTTCTCGCATTACCGCGTCTAGGCGATTCATTTAGAGGAACTATAAAGGTAGCATAACGAATGGCACGTGAGTATCCGCTCGAGAAGTATCGAAATATTGGAATTATTGCCCATATTGACGCCGGTAAAACAACAACGACCGAGCGGATTATGTTCTATACGGGCAAGACCCATCGCATCGGTTCGGTGGATGAGGGGACAACCGTGACCGACTGGATGGTCCAGGAACGCGAGCGTGGTATCACGATTGTTTCTGCGGCTGTTTCTGCGGAGTGGAAGGGATATCAGTTCAATCTCATTGACACTCCCGGTCATATTGACTTTACAGCCGAAGTGCAACGCTCCCTGCGTGTTTTAGATGGGGGCGTTGTCGTGTTCGATGCTGTCCAGGGTGTGGAGCCGCAGAGTGAGACGGTCTGGCGGCAGGCCGATCGCTACGGCGTGCCGCGCATCTGCTTTGTCAATAAGATGGATCGCGTTGGCGCCTCCTACGAGCGGACGATTGAAACCATCAAGGACCGCCTGGGTGCCAACCCAATCCCAATGCAGCTTCCGATTGGTTTCGAGTCTGGTTTCCGTGGTGTTGTTGACCTCCTCGAAGAAAAAGCAATTATCTGGGAAGATGATCTCGGCCGAGAGCCCAAA
This sequence comes from Anaerolineales bacterium, assembly GCA_035463255.1. Classification (GTDB taxonomy): domain Bacteria; phylum Chloroflexota; class Anaerolineae; order Anaerolineales; family Villigracilaceae; genus Defluviilinea. Next base: position 12,575 of record DATHTL010000067.1, read on the forward strand.
GTTGTAAGTATTCCTGAGGAGTTGAAGGAACAAGCTGCGCAGGCGCGTGCCAACCTGGTCGAGAGAATTGCCGAGCTTGATGATCAGTTGACTCACAAATACTTGGAGGGAGAGACCCTCAGTATTCCAGAAATGAAAGCTGCTTTGCGTAAAGCAGTGATTGCCAATCAGGCAGCTCCGGTTTTTTGTGGCTCTTCATTGAAAAATAAAGGCGTACAGGTTTTATTGGATGCTGTAATTGATTATCTGCCTTCTCCTGTGGAGGTTCCTCCGGTGATAGGGACAGATATCGATCAGGAAGAGCAGATTGAGCTTCCGGCAAAAGACGATGCCCCTCTAAGCGCGTTGGTTTTCAAGATCGTTACGGATCCCTATGTTGGGCGCCTTGCTTATTTCCGTGTATACTCGGGCGTTCTGTCTCAGGGACAGATGTTGACCAATACCAGCAAGGGGAAACGCGAGCGTATCGGTCGCCTGATCCGAATGCATGCTGATCGCCGTGAGGATATTACTGAAGTGCGAGCGGGGGATATTGGCGCGGTACTGGGTTTGAAAGAAACGTTCACAGGCGATACGCTCTGTGATACCAAGAAAATTATTCTTGAAAGCATTTCCTTCCCCGAGCCGGTGATTTCCATCGCGATCGAGCCGAAGAGCAGCAGCGATCAGGAGAAGATGGGTGAGGCCCTGCGCAAGCTGTCAGAGGAGGATCCAACCTTCCGTGTCCGCTCTGATGAGAATACCGGTCAGACGATCATTTCCGGAATGGGTGAGCTGCATCTCGACATTCTGGTAGATCGCATGCTGCGTGAATTCCGCGTGCAGGCAAATGTCGGTAAACCGCGTGTTGCTTATCGTGAATCAATTACCCGTCCTGTGCCGAAGGTGAATTTCAAGTATGCCAAGCAGTCTGGTGGACATGGTCAATATGGCCATGTGGTGATTTCGTTAGAACCAGGCGAGCGTGGTAGTGGAATTATTTTTGAAAATAAAATCGTTGGTGGCGCCATCCCGAAAGAGTTCATCCCGGCTGTTCAGAAGGGTGTGATGGAGGCTGCAGATAGCGGCGTTTTGGCTGGCTACCCTGTAGTGGATATGAAGGTCACCTTGTTCGACGGTTCATTCCACGAAGTAGACTCCAGTGAAATGGCTTTCAAGATGGCCGGTTCGATGGCTTTCAAGGAAGGGGTGCAGAAGGGCTCGCCCGTCTTGCTCGAGCCGATCATGAAGGTGGAAGTGGTTGTACCAGATGATTACCTCGGTGATGTCATCGGTCAATTGAACAGTCGCCGGGGCAGCATTCAAGGCATGGAAGTGCGCCCCGGGAATGCTCAGGCTGTCCGTGCGTTTGTGCCCATGGGTGAAATGTTCGGTTATGCAACCGAGCTACGCTCCGGTACCCAGGGACGCGGCGTATTCAGCATGGAATTTGATCACTATGCGCCGGTTTCCCAATCTGTGGCGCAGGAAATCTTGAAATAATAATTAACTCACGCGTTATTAGAAGGAGATATCATCAATGGCGAAGGCAAAATATGATCGAAGCAAGCCGCATCTGAACGTGGGGACGATGGGACACATCGACCACGGCAAGACGACCTTGACGGCGGCGATCACGAAAGTGGCAGCGATGCAGGGGCAGGCGGAGTTCCGAGCGTATGACCAGATCGACAATGCGCCGGAGGAGAAAGCCCGCGGGATTACGATCAACATTGCGCATGTGGAATACCAGACGGCCAAGCGGCACTATGCTCACGTGGACATGCCGGGACATCGTGACTACATCAAGAACATGATCACCGGTGCGGCGCAGGTGGATGGTGCGATCCTGGTGGTGGCAGCCCCGGATGGACCGATGCCGCAGACGCGGGAGCACGTGTTGCTGGCTCGCCAGGTGGAAGTGCCGAGCATTGTGGTGTACCTGAACAAGGTCGATCAGATGAACGACCCGGAATTGCTCGAGCTAGTGGAACTGGAGCTGCGTGAGCTGTTGAACAGCTACGGGTTCCCGGGCGATGCAACCCCGATCGTGCGTGGGAGTGCGAAGGAAGCCCTGGACAGCACCAGCACCGACCCGAATGCCCCGGAGTACGAGAGCATTCGTGAGCTGCTGCGGGTGGTGGATGAGTACATCCCCGAGCCGAAGCGCGAGACGGACAAGCCGTTCATGATGGCGGTGGAAGATGTGTTCTCGATCAAGGGACGCGGCACGGTGGTGACGGGGCGCGTGGACCGTGGTGTGGCCAAGAAGGGCGACCAGGTCGAGATCGTGGGTCTTCGTGAGACGAAGTCGTCCGTGATCACCGGCACCGAGATGTTCCACAAGGAACTGGATGAAGTGGTGGCGGGCGACAATGCGGGCATCTTGCTGCGCGGCATCGAGCGCGATGACGTGGAGCGCGGGCAGGTGCTGGTGAAACCCGGCAGCGTGACCCCGCACAAGAAGTTCCTGGCGCAGGTGTACGTGCTGAAGCGAGAAGAAGGGGGGCGGCACAAGGCGTTCTTTTCTGGCTATCGCCCGCAGTTCTACATCCGCACGATGGATGTGACGGGCAACATCACCCTGCCCGAAGGGGTGGAGATGGTCATGCCGGGCGATGATGTCAACCTGACGGTGGAACTGATCGTGCCTGTGGCTCTCGAGCAGGGCTCCAAGTTCGCCATCCGCGAAGGTGGTCTCACCGTCGGCGCCGGTGTCGTTACCAAAATTATTGAATAAGAGAAAGTTGGTAAGTAAGAATGGCATCCAAGAAGAAAGATGTTCGCCCTGTCATTACGCTTCAATGTAATGAATGCAAAGAGCGAAATTACACCACTGAGAAGAATCGGCGCAACGATCCGAATCGTCTTGAGTTTAGCAAGTTTTGTCCGCGCTGCAAGAAACATACAACGCATCGCGAAACTAAGTAGTTGATTGGTTAGGTAGTTTGATAGTTCAATGGTTTGGTAGTACACTACTGAACTACAAAACTAAAGAACTACCTAACTAAATAGATGAAGGCCAGTAGCTCAATTGGTAGAGCACTCGTCTCCAAAACGAGCGGTTGTGGGTTCAAGTCCTGCCTGGCCTGTAAGAAAGATCGGCAGCGCCGCTTTCGAGCGGCGTTTTAGCCGTATGAACCACAAAGGAGTCAACTTTGGCTGACAAAGATAGAGGCAAGAAGCCCAATGCAATCCAGGCGTTTTTCCGCGAAACTGCGGGTGAACTCCGCAAAGTATCCTGGCCCACCTGGCCTGAGGCTCGTCAGTTAACCCTGTTGGTCCTGGCGGTTATGGTTGTTATGGGCGCCATCCTTGGTATTACCGATGCCGGTGCCCGAGCCCTGTTGAACTTGATCCTGGGCTTTTCTTAAGTAAGTAGGAAGTTGAGTAATGCCTGTGCAGGAACCACAAGATCGATTTGAATCTGATTCCGTGAAAGATGAGATTGAGGAAGTAGAAGACGCCTCGGTCGATTCTCCAGTGTCCGATTCGGATTCGTTTGTACAAACAGACGAGCCCGAATCTATTGACGTTCCTACTGATGAGTCACCTGTCGCGGATGAGGAAACTGCTTCAGTAGATGAATCGGATAGACCTGAAGTTCCTGCCGTCGAGGAGTTGCCCCTTTCTTCCTCAAATGAGCTACCTCCCCCCGAACCGACAGAGGGACCTGCCTGGTACGTGATCCATTGCTACTCAGGCTATGAGAACAAAGTTCGCCATAACCTGGAGCAGCGCATCGAGACCATGGGCATGAAAGACAAGATCTTCGATGTGGTCATCCCCACGCAGGAAGAGATCGAGGTTAAGGATGGCAAGCGCCGTACCGTAGAGCGCCACATCTTCCCCGGCTATGTGCTGGTGAACATGCTCCTGACGGAAGAGTCTTGGTATGTAGTCCGCAATACCCCGGGCGTGACAGGTTTTGTGGGCATGGGAAATAACCCCACACCGCTGCGTCCTGAGGAAGTGGCACAGATCGTCAAACGCATGGAAGCCGAAGCGCCGACAGTCAAGGTCACATTCAAGGTTGGCGAGCGCGTTCGCATTATTGATGGACCGTTCAACGACTTCCGCGGTGTGGTTTCGGAAATCGATATGGAGCGCACAAAGGTGCGCGTGATGGTGTCCTTCTTTGGACGGGAAACGCCCGTCGAGTTGGACTTCCTGCAGGTAGAGAAAGCATAAATAAATAAAATAGTAACAGGTTGCGGCGTAGAAAGCTCGCAACTTTATATGATGGGAGTGGCACCTTGGTGCCACGCTAAAACCACGAAGGAGTAAAAATGGCAAAGAAGTTTAAGGCAATCGTTCGTCTCCAGTTGGAAGCTGGAAAGGCCAACCCAGCGCCCCCGGTGGGTCCCGCACTGGCAGGTCATGGTATCAATATCATGGCTTTTTGTAAGGAATACAATGCTCGCACGTCAAACCGACAGGGCGAAGTTCTTCCTGCAGAAATCACGGTGTATACCGATGGTTCCTTTACGTTCATCCTGAAGACTCCTCCGGCGGCTGTGCTCTTGCGCAAGGCTGCGAAAGTGGAGAAGGGCTCCGGTGTACCGAACAAGGAAAAGGTTGGTCGTGTCACACGCTCACAGGTGAAAGAGATCGCCGAGCTGAAGATGAAAGATCTGAATGCGATTAATCTCGAAGGCGCGATCAAACAGGTTGAAGGTACAGCCCGTTCGATGGGCATTACGGTTGTTGACTAATTTTGTGGGAGGGCCGCGTAGGGACGGCAGCTGCCGTCCGCTACAGACCCGATTGCACCACGGAGGATAAAATGGCAAAACACGGAAAGAAATATTTAGCCGCTCTGGCTAAGGTGGATCTGGAAAAGGAATACTCCCCGCGCGATGCAGTTGCACTTGCAAAGGAAACCAGCATCACCAAGTTCGACTCAACAGTGGAAGTTCATATGCGTACCGCGCTCGACCCACGTCAGGCGGATCAGCAGGTGCGTGATGTTGTCGTTCTGCCGCACGGCCTGGGCAAGACGGTGCGTGTGCTCGTCTTTGCACAGGGTGAAGGCGCGGCTGCGGCTCGTGCTGCAGGCGCCGATCTCGTCGCCGATGACGATGAAACCTTGAAGAAGATCGAAGGCGGTATGCTCGACTTCGACGTCGCGATCGCAACCCCGGATGCGATGGGCAGAGTCGGCCGCCTCGGACGTATCCTGGGTCCGCGCGGTTTGATGCCGAACCCGAAAGCTGGCACCGTTGTGGCTGCCGATGCGCTGCCTCGCGCCATCAAGGAAGCGAAAGCGGGTCGTGTCGAGTTCCGCCTTGATAAGACAGCGAACATCCATGTGGCGGTTGGCAAGGTTTCATTCAATGCCGATCAGCTGTACGAAAACTTTGCTGCCCTGATGGATGCTGTGCATAAGGCACGCCCGGCCGGTGCGAAGGGTGATTATATTAAGCGAGTCACTCTCACCACTACGATGGGACCTGGGATCAAAGTGAATCCCAGTGACACTCACAAATTCGAAGGAATCGAGTAAAATAGCTCGGTAACCCTGCAAGCCACTTCGCCAATGAAGGCGGGTGTCCCTTGGTTTCGACGCAAAGCGTCAACCAGCGTGGACTTAATTCCCTGCTCAGGTGAAGACGAAAGCAAATATCGGTACATCCTGTGCCGCGTCCCTCCTGGGACTTGCTAAAAGTCTTTGCCTCGCGAAACGAGTGGCAAAGACTTTTTTCTTGAAAGGAGGTGAATGTCCTTTGGCAATTACAAAAGAACGCAAAGAAGAAGTGCTGTCGCAGTATGCAGACTGGATGAAACGCAGCCAGGCGGTAATCCTTGTAGAATATACCGGCGTTAAGATGAAGGATCTGGATAACATCCGTGCCAAGATCCGTGATGCTGGTGGTGAATTCCACGTGATAAAGAATACCCTGGCGCGCCGTGCCTTTGCCGATAACGGGTTGGAAGTTCCCAGCGATTATCTGGTCAAAAGCACCGCGGTCTCTTTTGCCTTCACGGATCCGGCTTCCACGGCAAAGGCTCTGACAGATGCCACAAAAGGCCTCGAGTTCGTCAAGGTCAAGGGTGGCTTCATGAGCGGGAAAGCTCTGAATGCCGCGCAAGTCAAAGCGTTGGCTGATATGCCGCCGCTGCCGGTCGTCCGCGCTCAGCTACTGGGCGTGCTGCAGGCTCCGGCTGGCAAGCTGGCCCGCACGATCGCCGAACCCGCACGTGGTTTGGCTGCTGTTCTCAAAGCTTTCTCTGAGAAAGCAAGCGAAGCGAATGCCGCAGCGTAGTCGGCTTGAACATTACGCACTATCTAAAACACTATCTCTAAGCAAGGAGTATTTAAGCAATGGCTGAACTTAATCAAATCGTGGATCAACTTTCCACGCTGTCCGTCCTCGAGGCGGCTGAACTGGTAAAAATGTTGGAAGAGAAGTGGGGCGTTTCTGCCGCCGCTCCGGTCGCGATGGCTGCCATGCCCGGCGCTGCCGCAGCCGCAGCAGAACCTGTCGAAGAGAAGACTGAGTTCGATGTGGTCATCAAAGATCCTGGTGCCAAGAAGATTGACGTCATCAAGGTCATCCGTCAGCTAACCAGCCTGGGCCTCGGCGAAGCCAAGACCCTGGCCGAAACGGCTGGTGGCAAGGTTCTCACCGGTGTCGGCAAAGATGCTGCCAATGAAGCCAAGAAGAAATTGGAAGAAGCTGGCGCCAACGTCGTGCTCGAGTAACCAGTTCATGCAAAGCAAAAGACGGCTCGTAGGAGCCGTCTTTTTCATTTAACTTCCGTTTATCACTTACCGGATCCTGGTCCTGTTGCGGATAAGATGAAACCATCATTCCATTCCGGATCATCCACTAAAAAGGACCGGAACTTGAGGTACTGTTCGTGCTGTTGGATACTATCGGCATTTGCTACATACGTCTCTTTATCTTTGAAAATTGCTACCAGATAAAATTCATCAGGGTCCTTATCCATCTGAAAATAATAATCTGCTACCCAGCCGGGAATGATCGCATCCCCGAAGCTGTCCATGGTTTTGATAAATTCATCTTTGACGCCAGGTTTGATACGAAAACGGGCAATTGTTCCGTACATCTAAGCCTCCTTTACCTCTCATCGGTTAGCCTTGCAAGGCTCATTCTTACTATCTGTTGAATTATATCGTTTTCATCCATCGAATCAAAAAGACGGCCATTGAGGCCGTCTCTTAGTCATCACATATTGCTTACGAAACCAGCAGTTTATCCATCCGGCGGATAACGATGACCACTTTGCCCTTGATCTCCAGGGGTTCGCTCTTCTTGATGAAGATGGGTTTCATGGTGGGGTTGGCAGGTTGCAGGCGATAGCGATCCTTTTCCTTGAAGAAGTATTTGAGGGTCGCTTCGTTATCGCGCGGCAGCCAGACGGCAACCATTTCACCATTGCGAGCATCAGTGGCGGGTTTGAGGACCACGATGTCTCCATCGTTGATCATCGCATCGATCATGGATTCTCCCTTTACTTCGAGGGCAAACAGGCCGTCGCCCTTTTCCTTCGTAGGCAGGAGACTGCGAGCGATATCTACGGCATTGGCTTCATTATCAGTCATGTAGCTGATGTTCGGATCGAGCTCAGGAATGGGAAAACCAGCAGCAATTGGACCAAGAATGGGGACGCGAACTGTATCAGCTGAGCCATTGATGCCGGCGAGACGGACACCACGTGAGATCTTGCGGTCGCGCTCGATCAATCCCTTTTTCTCGAGTTGATCAAGATAATAATTTACGACAGAAGTGGATGAAATTCCGGTTTTCTCACCGATTTCACGGATTGAAGGAGGATACTTGTTGGTGCGCTGATATTCCCTGAGAAAATCAAGGATCCTCTGGTGACGTTCTCCGAGACCTTTGCTTTTACGAACCATCATCATAGCTGCCTCCTGCCCAACCGTTGGGCGTACCGAGCATTCTTCGCTCATTTGTGCTATGAATAATGATAACCGAACGTCTGTTCTGTGTCAAGCTCTGGGAGGCTGAATTTTGGTTACAGCCAGGTGCGGCGCCGCATCCAAAGGTACATGATCAGTGGTGTAATTAGAATAGTCGCAAACGTTAAGTAGAAAGCCAGGTTAGTTGTCCACTCGTTTAAATTCCCCAGGGGCTCGAAGAAATTCATCCCAAAATAGCCGGTTAGAAACGTCAGAGGCATGAACAGGACTGTAATCACAGTGAGAGTCTTCATGACCTCGTTCATGCGGTTGTTGATCACAGACAAATAGGTATCCAGCACACTGCCCACGAGATCACGCAGGCTTTCATTCAAGTCATGCAATCGCACGAGATGATCGTAGATGTCCCGAAAGAAAACTCGGTCTTTGGGGTCGATGACCTTGTAATCGTCGCGGGCGAGCTTGTTGAGCACCTCGCGCTGGGGGATGATGATCCGCCTCATCGCCACCAGGACACGTTTGAGCGCGAGTAGCTTTTCGAGCGTGTTGGGAGAGGGGCGGTCAAAAACCTGGTCCTCGATCTGATCGATGGCATCATCGATTTTCTCCACGGCGGGCATGTAGGCCGCCATGAGATTGTCCGCGATCCTGTACAGGATGTGGTCAGGTCCCTCATGCACGTTGCGCTGATCACGGTCACAAGCGACCCAGGTATCATCCACCGCAGCAATGCGATGATCATGATGAGTCACAACATAATTTTTGCCAAGAAAAACATCCAGCTCATCGACTTCTGTTTCCCACGTGTTGCCATTGGGCTCCATATTCATATAATTGAGCACAATGTAAAGGTATTCACCCCAGTCATCGAGCCGGGGCACGTGTGTTTCCTGCAGGGCATCATCGATCGCCAGGGGGTGAAAGCCGAAATCCTGCAAAATGGGCTGACAGGTTTCAGGCGGCTCACTGATAAAATCTACCCATAAGACCGCTTGATCATTCTTGATGAGATCGGGGAACTCCTCAGGTGAGAGGTCCTTACGAAGAGGCTGCCCGGGGACATAATATAGAGAACGAATCATTGAAAACACCTCAAAGTAAGGAATATTTTATAGAAATTAGCAATTTTGAGAAATTATCTAAAAAACTTCAATTATTTTCACTTCAAGTTAATTAAATTGAATAGAGCCTTGACAATTAAAAGATTCTGTTTATAATACTGAATAAAGTTGATCAAGCCTTCGATAATCTGTATGTTTAGTTTCTGATTATACGCCTTGTTAGGCCCTAAGTAACTGGGTTTGAGGAGATCCTTCATGTATGCTGCCCCAACACGTTGCCCTGTTTGTCGTTCGGAATTGACAGTCGCTCGTTTACATTGTCCATCCTGTGATACTTCCATTGAAGGACAGTTTACGGGTGGACCATTTGCACATTTGACCGCGGAACATCTGGATTTTATCGTCACCTTTGTGCGCTGTGAGGGAAAGATCAACCGCATGGAACAGGAGCTTGGTCTTTCCTACCCTACGATTCGAAACCGTTTGCACGAAGTGATCCGCGCCCTTGGCTTTGAACCCGGTAAGGAAGAGGTGGTCGAGATCAGCCCGGAGCGCCGAAGCTCGGTCCTTGAGGACCTGGAGCTAGGAAAGATCTCAGCCGACGAGGCCATGCGCTTGCTGCGCGGCGAAGAGGAGTAAATTATGTCCCAAACAATTTCTGCTGGAAAGTCTCCCCGGATTCACATTGGCGCCATCGACGGTGACCTGAGCGTGGTTGGATGGGATGGCGAGGACATTCTCATCAAGGCTGATGAGGAGGAACTGACGCTGAACCACAGCGGCAGTGACGTATCGTTTTCCTGTACCGATGATGTTTCTTTGCGCATTCCCCGGGATGCTTCCCTCTCGATTGAGAGAGTTGGCGGCGATATGGCATTGCGCGGGGTGATGGGAAGTATAGAGATCAAGGAAATCAACAACGATCTTTCTATGCGCGATGTGAATACCGTCGCGATCGGTACGATCAGCTCCGACTTTAGCCTGCGCGATGCAAAGGGCAATCTGTATGTTAAGAATGTTGGCGGCGATGTTTCTGTTCGCGATGTGGAAGGAAACATTACCCTTGATTCAGTCGCGGATGACCTGGCGCTGCGTGGTGCGCGCGGCAATGTCAAGGTCAACGTGGGCGAGGATGTGGTTGTCTATCTTGAGCCCAAAGCGGACGGCGCATATTCCATTACAGCAGGCGACGATATTTTGCTCGTCCTGAAACCCAATGCAAATGTAACATTGTCGATGCATGCGGATGAAATCGATGTGGATTGGCCTGGCGTCGATAATCAGGAAGATATCACCGAGAGAGTCCTGGTGCTGGGTGACGGCTCTGCCAAGATCGCTCTCAGTGCTGGCGGCGATATCCGAGTGACGAATGATGCCGAGGCAGGTAACTCGGCGGAGGACTTTGGGAATTTTGCCGGAATGAATTTTGACTGGTCGGGCTTCGGTGAGCGCATCTCTCGCCAGGTGGAGCAGGCCACGGCGCGCGCGGCCAAACGAGCGGAAGAGGCTGCCCGCCGCGTGGAACGGCATGCGGAACGCCAGGCCCGTCGCTGGCGCGGCAACGTAAAAGCAGGGCCCTGGAGTTGGGACGCAGGTCCGCGGGGCGTACCCGTTCCTCCGCCCCCTCCCTCCGAGCCCGTGGCTGAAGAAGAACGCCTGGCGGTGTTGAAAATGCTGGCTGAGAAAAAGATCACCGCAGAGCAGGCTGAGCAATTGCTAAATGCTTTGGAAGGAGGCAAGTAATGTCTTCTGAAGAACGCAGGAAAATCTTGCAGATGGTGCAGGATGGCAAGATCACGGCAGAGCAGGCCTCCAGCCTGATGCGCGCCCTCGAAGAGGATTCGGCCGAGGCGGAGGTCGAAGTTTTTGAAACGGCCGCCGCTCCGGCCGATGAAAAAACGGATGCGCATGAGTTCGAAGAGGTGAAGGCACGCGCACGTCGCTTTGCGATGATCCCACTCTGGACCGGTATCTTTATTACGATATTGAGTGCCTGGGGTATGTATTCTATTCAACAGCGCGCAGGCGTGAATTTCTGGTTCGTTTTCTTACTCATTCCGTTATTATTAGGTGTGTTGTTGATTGCGCTGGGCGCAAGCGGTCCGACCTCGAAATGGCTGTACGTGAATGTAGACCGCAGAAATGCTCATGATGGACCACGCAATATCACGCTCGGGTTTCCGCTGCCGCTCGGCCTGGCTGCCTGGATCCTGCGGAATTTCGGCCATCATATACGTGGTATGAATCATACGAATGTCGATGAGATCATCCAGATCTTGGATGCAACAGGTAAATCTGGTGCACCTCTCATCATTAATGCCAATAACAATGAAGATGGCGAACAAGTGCAAGTCTACATCGGGTAAGGAGGTGTAAAATGGCTAGCTCTGAAGAACGAATGAAAATATTGAAGATGATCGAGGAGGGAAAACTCAGTGCGGAGGAAGGAACCAAGTTGCTGGCGGCCCTTAGTGAAAAACGTGTGCCCACGCCGCCGCGCCCGCCGGGAATGCCGGGTGGCGCGCGCTGGCTGCGCATCCGGGTGACGGATGTGCGCACGGGCCGTTCGAAGGCTTCTGTGCAGATCCCGCTGGCGCTGGTGGATGCTGGCATGAAGATCGGCGCACACTTTGCGCCGGAAGTGGAAGGGGTGGACATGTCGAATGTGATGGAAGCATTGCGCTCGGGCGTCACGGGCAAGATCATTGACGTAACTGATGAAGAGGACGGGGAGCACGTAGAGATTTATGTGGAGTGAGTGCCAAGCAGCCCACTTGCATAAATGACCGCGTGGGAGCAAGTCAAACAACCCTGCATTGGTGGGGTTGTTTGACTCTTGAGGATGTATTATGGTGCCCGCGCTTTATTTAAACTTTAGAGGCTAATCATGCAGAACACAAATCGTCCCACGGGAATGTTCGGCTTCACACTCGTCTGGTTCGGCCAGATCGTCTCGGTGTTGGCCACCAACATGAGCGTTTTTGCGCTCACGATCTGGGTTTTTGAGGAAACCGGTAGCGCCACCGCGCTGGGCTTGATGCAGGTGTTCTTCATCACACCGCTCCTGATCATGACTCCCTTTGCGGGCGTGATGGTGGACCGGCACAACCGCAAGCTGATGATGATGGTCAGCGATCTGACGGCGGGGCTTGCAACGATCTCCATCCTCATCTTGCAAGCATTGGGCGTGTTAGAAGTATGGCACCTGTATACGGCCGCGATCTTCCAGGGGTTGGGAAATGCATTTCAATGGCCGGCTTACTCGGCCACGATCAGCACCATGATTCCCAAGGAAAAGTACGGTCGCGCCAACGGCATGATGTCCCTCATCGATATGGGGCCCGGCGTATTGGCTCCCATGCTAGCCGGGGCGCTCTTACCCCTGATTGGGTTAACCGGAATTTTGTCGCTGGATGTCACTACGTTTGTCCTGGCAATCATAATTCTGTTATTCGTTCACATTCCCCAGCCGCAGCGTTCTGCAGAGGGCGCCCAGGCGCAGGGGAATATCTTTAAAGAAGCAGTCTTTGGCTTCCGCTATATCTTCGCTCGCCCCAGCTTGCTCGGATTGCAGCTGGTCTTCTTCTTTGGCAATTTGTGTCTGGGAATTGCCTTTACAGTGTTGGCGCCAATGGTCTTGTTGCGTACGGGCAATGACAGCGTCAGTCTAGGCCTGGTGCAATCTGCGGGCGCGATTGGTGGCGTAGTCGGCGGCGCGGCCATGAGTGCGTGGGGCGGTTTCAAGCGCAGAGTCCATGGTGTGTTAGCAGGCTGGATTGTGTCCAGTTTTTTCCTTTCCTTGGTAGGTTTGGGAACCTGGCTTCCCCTGTGGATTGGCGCCATGGCACTATCATCACTCTTCTCTCCATTAATCAATGCATCAAATCAGGCGATCTGGCAGTCAAAGGTCGCGCCAGACGTGCAGGGACGAGTCTTTTCGGCGCGCATGTTAATTGCCTGGATGACCAATCCGATCTCCCCTTTGATCGCCGGTACGCTGGCAGACTATGTTCTTGAACCAGCAATGCGCGCGCCGAGTGATCTCTCCTCTGCATTCGGCTGGCTCGTGGAGCCAGGCCCGGGCGCCGGGATGGGATTATTGATCTTCTTCAGCTGTCTGGGCGGGATCCTGGCAGGGTTGGCCGGATATCTCATTCACCCGATCCGCCATGCCGAAGACATACTGCCGGACCACGATGCGATCCCTACTCCTGAGACAGCCTGATTAAGTAAAATCCCCGTTTGTTTTTTGAAACGACATTACAAGTAAACCGCCTTCCTTAAGGGTTGTCTTACTCGATTCGCTGTGATATGCTCACCCTCACCAGCGATGTGGAAACTCGCTTTTCCTTTTCGACGACCCCAAGGCATGAGAGGGCTATTCATCATCTGGCTGGGCCAGATGATTTCGGGCGTCGCCTCGAGCATCACCGCAGTTGCTTTGCCCATTTGGATATTTAGCATCACTGATAGCGGCGCAGCAGTCGGGCTGCTGGAGTTCTTCTATTTCGGCTCCTACCTTTTAACGACGCTCTTCGCCGGTGTTTTGATCGATCGCAGCGACCGGAAGACGATGATGTTGATGTATGATTTCCTCTCGCTCTCCGGGCTGGCGATCCTTCTGGTGCTTGAAACGGCTGGGCTTTTAGAAGTCTGGCATCTGTATGTCTCAGCGATTTTCCAGGGAGTCGGCATTGCATTCCAGGCCCCCTCGTATGCAGCGGCCATCACGACCATGGTCTCGCGAAAGCAGTATATCCGCGCCAATGGGCTCATGTCTCTACTCTATGACATACCCGGTATTTTTGGGCCGTTACTGGCAGGAGTTTTATATGTTACCCTTGGATTGAGCGCAATCCTTGCCATTAATCTGATCACGTTCGTGATTTCCATTGGCTTCCTTCTTTTTGTGGAAGTTCCGGCCGCGCCGCACACAGCAGAGGGAGATTTATCGCACAGCAGGTTTTTGAATGAAGCCATCTATGGCATTAAATATATCTTGCAGCGGCCAGGCTTGCTGGGTCTGCAGCTCATCTTTTTCACGGGCAATCTGTTTTCAGGGATCGCCTTATCGGTTGCCGCGCTTTATCCCATGATCCTGCTGCGGACCGGGAATAGCACGGAAAGTGTAGGAACGGTTCAATCGGCTGGTGCGCTGGCCGCCGTGGTGGCGGGCATTTTCCTGACCACCTGGGGAGGTATTAAACGTCCCGCCCATGCCATCCTACTGGGTTGGATCGTCTCCAGTCTTCTGGGTATGACCTTGCTTGGGATGGGCCAGGTCTTATGGATCTGGGTGATCGCTATAGTAATCGACTCGATCTTTGATCCCGTGGTCAATGTGGCCATGGATGCCTTCTTACAGGCGAAAGTGCCGCCGGATGTGCAGGGACGTGTCTTTTCTGCCAGCGACTTCATTGCCCAGGCCATGATCCCGTTCACACCTTTGCTCGCTGGTTATTTTGGTGACAGGGTCTTCGAGCCGGCCATGGGCACGGGGGGCTCGCTGGTCGATACATTTGGCTGGCTAGTGGGTACGGGCCCCGGCTCAGGTTTTGGTCTCTTAATCTTCCTCTGTGGAGTTGGTGGAGCACTTGTGGGGCTCACCGGATATGCCGTTTCATCCATCCGCAATGTGGATGTGCTCGTTCCGGACTTTCGGCGGTTTCCTCCGATCGGCCTGATCAAGCGCACCCAGCCTCTGCGGACAAGAAAAGCCACGCGTAAGACCAGAGAGGGGCATCATAAAACCGTCAGGCGACGATCTCGGTCTCCATTGCCGCCCGGTGAATAGATACAAGACAGGGCAGACCCATATTCTTGAAAAACAAAAACTCACATCATAGATCGATGTGAGTTTTTTATCTGAGTTTTGTTGCACTATTTCATCAGATCTTCCATCAATTCCATGGGGACAACGGCGGCACCGACGATCCCGGGGCCTGTGTGCACACCCAGCACGGGTGAAATGCGCCTGACTTCGAATTTTGTAACGTTCAGCTTTTCTTTCAGCTCGTTCGAGAGCACTTCCGCTTTCTCTGCAAAGCGACCATGCAGAACGGTGACCCACACAGGCGTGTGTGCGTACTTGGCCAGGAGATATCCTGCCATGGCATTGATGGATTTTCCAAGCGTGCGTCCCGTTGTCACGGTGCTGTACTTTCCATCGCGGTCCACGCGAATAACCGGCTTGAGGTTGAGCAATGCGCCTGCAATGGCTTTGACGCGGCCAATACGCCCGCCGCGCGCCAGATACTCCAGCGTGTCGAGCGTATAAATCACCTCGGTGCTCTCGCGGATCTTTTCGAGCCGTTCTTGAATGGCGTGCAAGGCCCAATTTGCCCGGGCTGCCAGTGCTGCCGCCATCACTTGAAAACGTTCCCCTCCCGAAAGCGTCAGTGTATCCCAGTGGCTGACATGCGCCTCGTCCTTCACCTGATCTCCGCCATCGCGCGCAGAATTAATGGTGCCACTCAATCCGGAAGAGATATGGATCGAAAAAATCTCTTTATCCTTCTCGGCCAGCTTCCGATATATTTCTGCGAAGATTCCGCTTGAGGGTTGGGCAGTGGTCGGGATAGCGGGGCGCATTGCTTCTAGGCGATTGTAAAAATCATCGGCTGAGATCTCGGTCGCATTGACCTCGCCTTCCGGAAACTGTATGAAGAGTGGCGCTTGAGCTACATTCAATCGTTCGAGTTCCTCAGCAGACATATCTGCCGCACAGTCGGTTACAATTTTCATAGTTGTTCCTTTTGAGTTTTATTTTCGATCACTTTAGTAGACTGTTCACGAGCAGCGCCGTACTTTCACGTGCCACCTTCTCCCAATTGGCGCCTTTTGGATCCAGCAGGCTTTGTAGAAATAATCCCATGGCAGTCGATACAATCATGCGTGAGGCAAGCTCGGGATCAACCTCCACGAACGAGCCTTCTTGCACGCCTTTTTTAATTAACGAGGTAAAGTATCTATGATAACGGCGATAGGGGGCTATGCTGGCCTCCCAGAGCTTCTTATCCCGGCTGGCCTGCAGCCAGAATTCGAAGAACATGGGCAGTCCTTCTCCGGCGGTTTCGAAAAAATAGGGGAAGGCTCCGGTCATCTGCATGAACGTTTCAGGAGCAGTCTTGTTCTTTGAGGCATCGATAGCATTGTCAATGGTTTGCAGCCATCCATCCAGCAATGCCAAGAAGAGTGCCTGCTTGCTTTCGAAGTGATGATAGAATGCGCCTTTGCTGATCCCTGCCTCTGTGCAAATATTATCCACGCTGGCTTTGCTATAGCCGCGCTTGGAAAACAGCTTGACTGCAGCTTCCAGAATGCGCGAACGGGTCTCTTCACTACGCTGTTGCATGAGTCCTCAACGAAATATGTTAAAACCGACTGGTCGGTTTGCTTTTACTCGCGAAAGATTACACTGTCAAGAGGTGGGGGCGAAAATCGGTTAAATCAGAAGCGATGGCACCAGCCATCGCTTTTGCTCACGACTACTTTTCGTTAGGCGGCTTTATACGCTGTAATTTTCGCGCTATAGACTGCCTTATACACGTCGTCTCCTGAGATGGTTTTCAACTCGATCACATCACCCATATCGGATATCGCCGAGTCGATGGTTTCTTTATCAAAGAAGACCGGTGTGATGGAAATATCTGTAAAACCCACCGCCTCCATCATAGTGACATAATCTTTCACTTCGACTGCGCCGGCCACGCAACCAGCCCAGGCGCTCAGGCTTTGCTTGACGGCGTCAGGCAGGGGACCATCTGTCACGATGTCCGAGACAGCCAGCTTGCCGCCGGACTTCAGCACGCGGAATGCTTCGGCAAAGACCTTGGACTTATCGGGTGCGAGATTGATAACGCAGTTCGAGATAATGACATCGACGGTGTTGCTTTCCACGGGCAAGTTTTCAAGATATCCCTGGCGAAACTCCACGTTCTGGATGTTCAACCGTTTCGCGCTCGACCGGGCACGCTCGATCATTTCGGGGGTCATGTCTATGCCGATCACGTGCCCCGTCTCACCGACCTTTTTCGCGGCAAAGAAGCAATCGAGCCCTGCACCCGAGCCGAGGTCGAGGACGGTCTGCCCGGGCTCGAGCGATGCAAGCGTGATCGGATCGCCGCACCCGTAGCTGACCGTGGATTCGCCTTCGGGCAGCGTGGCAAGCAAGTCTGCCGGGTAGAGGCTGCTGTCGGTGCTGCAGCAGTCTGAGGATCCGGAACCGCAGCAGGAAGCGTTGTTCTTGATCCGCTCTGCGTAGTGCTTCTGGACTGTCTCATGGATGGGGGTTGGGGTCTGGGTCATGTTATCTCCTTTTATTGTACTCTTTTTATGAATTGAAACTCAAAGAACGATAAGGTCATAGGCAAAGCCAAGCAGGATGGAGCCAAGCCAGAGTGTGCCGATGACGATGCCGATCACGCGCCAGCGGGCAATGGTCAGGGCGCCACCGAGCGCTCCCAGGGACGTGCCCGCGCCTGTGATCAGGAAAGCCAGTGCTGCGCCTTGGCTCATTCCGCTTTCGAGCATGGCACGCACGAGAGGCAGCGAAGCTTCGGTGTTGATGTAGAAAGGCAGTCCCAGCGTTGCCGCGAGCGGAATGCTATAGGCATGGCCCGCGCCGAATAAGCTTGTGATCCATGCCGAAGGAATCAAGCCGTTGAGCAGATATCCCACAAATGTGAACCCGAAGAAGAGAGGCAGCAGGCGTTTTGAGATGTTGTATAGCTCCTGCAGGAATGCACGCAGAGTGACAGCCGGCCTGGCCGGTGGGGCAACGGGCTGTGAGACAACGGGTAATTCCACGCGGTTTGATGAGCATGCACATGGAGCTGCTTCCGTTGCGGGTTGCGCGCCGACGGGCAAGGGAGCGGGACCGCCCATAATACCTAGTGAAAGGGATGAAGACTTTGGCTGCGCCATGCGGGCCTGGTTTGCCAGCCAGCCGCGCGCCTCTGCAAAACTGGCAATGCCTCCACCGATCAATCCGAGCAGGATAGAGGAAATAAAGAAGGCGATGGCAAACGGCCAACCAAACAATCCGGCGCTGTAAAAGAGCTCCTGCGGGGAGGTGAGAGGCGAAGCCACCAAGAATGCGACAATGGGTGCCCACGGCACGGTGGATGCCATCATGCCCAGCACGACGGCAGTTGTTCCGCATGAGCAAAAGGGTGTCCCGACAGCAACGCCTGTGGAGATGAGCACACTGTTCCGTGTGTTACGACGCAGGAAGCGCGCAATGGCATCCTGGTCGATGTAAAGCTTGAGCGCCGCACTGATCAAGATACTTGTCAAAAGCAGAAGCCAGTTGTGCGAGAATGTTTCAATCACTTTATTGAAGGTACATTGAAGAAGAGTGCTGAAGTCCATCTTTCGTCCTTTATTCTTGATGTTTACATGGATGTGAATATTTATATAGAAGGTTGTCTATGCGTTTGCTTAAAAAAATTTCGTACCAATAAGTTCTCTCTGTGGCGCGCAAGCGTCACAGAGATCTTGCCTTAGCAGCAGCCACCGCCGCCGCAGTCACATTCGCCTTCCCCGCAACCGCAGTTGCTGAGAACATGCAATTCGTTCATGGCTTTCACCTCCTTTCATATAGACGTTTGTCTATCGATATGGACAAAAAAATTGGAGGCAGCGCGCGTCTGCTCTCCAATTTTATTGGTTAATCACATTGATCAGTTTTTCGGTTGTTGCGGTTTCGGGCGCGAACTTGATCATCAGCTGCCCGCAACAGATCACAATGTTTTCCTGGTTCAGTGTGTAGAATGTCTGCTTGCCTTCTTCGCGGATGTTCACCAGACCAGCATCGCGTAGAATGGCAAGATGATGCGACACGGTGGGCTGGGACACCTCAAGCTTGGAAGCCAGGTCGCCAACCGAGATCCAGCAGCAACAGCACTCGCTCATGATCTTTTGGCGAGTGTCATCTGCAATTGCTTTGGCAAATAGGACAGGATTTACCTTCATGAAAACACTCCAGCGAACTCTGCGCGCAAGAATTCTTGCGTACCGATCGGCCCCGTTAAGGACAAAGAAATAGGTTCATTTGTAGAGAAAATATTCAAGTTAAATCTCAAGAATGGACAACACAAACGTTCGTTCGCAATAAATTCAGCAATTTTAAGAATGAACTCTGTCTCGCTTGGAAATGTGAACTCGTATCCATTTTCCACTTCCTGCAGGCTTTGAACTGCTTCAAACAGCTTTGTTGTTGTCAGGATGTGAGCGTCACGTTGAGCGAGAGTAAACACGTCCATATTGCATACCAGAGGATTGTTCATATAGATAAACTTCTATTTGAGATTATATCGAAGTTTGTCTATTTGTCAATAGGCAATTGACATTCGTGGAAATTCATCCTATAACAATAGATATCAATCGAAGGAGGCGGCATGAGCACTGAACCAGTTCGGGCACTGATTCTTTCAGGAGGGGGTGGGCGCGGCGCGTTCCACGCCGGAGTGTACAAGTATCTGATGAAGAACCATAAGGTCAATGTCGACTCGGATCATGCCAGCGCCTGGGAGCCCCAGATTATTGTGGGCACGTCGATCGGCGCGGTCAATGGGGCGGCGATCGCGCAGGGGATGTCTGCCGATCGACTGGTGAAGGTGTGGAAATCTCTTGAGGAGCAGGATATTCAAGGGCTGCCGCCGGGAATGCGCGGCATCGCGCGTTGGGTCGCGCGTGCCATCTTCAAAGAGCTGATGGACGCGAGGCTCCCCCAGATTCGAGCTGAGGAAGCCACCTCGCCGATTCCTAAAGAGTTTTGGCCGCCTTTACCTTTGCTGCCGCGCTGGCTGGCTGAAAAGCTGGTGGGTTACTGGATTAATCTTCTCGATACGGGCCCACTGCGCAAAACGCTCTTTACACGTTTTGGGCTAGATGAGGCAAAGCTGGCTGAAAGTGAAAAGTCCCTTTTGATCGCCGCGACCAAAGTGCGGACGGGCGAACGCGTCCTGTTCAGCAACCGTCAGGTTATGGATCAGAAACGCGGCGAGCCCCGGCGGGACGTCTTCACCGGGATTACAGCCGACCGGATCCTGGCTTCCTGTTCGATCCCGCTAGTGTATCCGTGGACATTCGATCCGGAGACCGAGTCTTTTTACTGGGATGGGGCGCTGGTGGCCAATACACCGCTGGGGGCTGCGCTCGATATGATGGGTGGAGATGCAAGCGTCCCTGCGGAAATCGTTGTGGTGATGATGACCCCCTGGTGGGAAAGTGGCGACCCAGCGCCCTCAAAAACTGACACAGAACCTCGGTCCTTTGGCGACGCCATCACATGGATGCTCGATTGGATGCTGCTGGCATCGTTCCGCGAGAATTTGAAGATGATCCGGGCGTTCAACGAGCTGGCGCTCAACGAAAGGAAGGAAGGCGATCCGCCTTATCGTTATCGGGTCGTTACTCCACTGATCGTCTCGCCACTGGAATTCCTTCAGGCGGAACGCATCATCGATTATGACGGCGATGTGTCTGCGCGATTGATTGAGGAAGGATATAAAGCCGCGAAGCATGCATTTGAAAAGACGTTCCCACTCGCGTAGCCCTGATGGGAATCTACGTGAGCGCTGTTATTTGAATCCCAAATCCCTTGCGATGAAGCGATCAACCAGGCGCTTCGGCAGAAATTCCAGAAGGAATTGCTCAATGAAGCCACGCCGCGCCACTTCATATCGGACGCGCGGCTGGGGCGCTGTGAGCGCCTGGAGGACCACCTCACCAACTTGTTCAGGCGGGAGACCATTCTTTCCAGTGGGGATCATATATCCCATCGCACGACGGGCGGATTCAGCATATTCCGTTTCCGCGTACAGGGATATATCTGCCTGTTCGGCTTTATCCCAGATCGGGGTGGCAACAGAGCCCGGACCGATAATAATGACGTCGATTGCATAAAGCATCAATTCCCGCCGCAAGGTTTCTGAGAAGCCCTCGAGGGCATGTTTTGAGGCAGCATACGCGCCCACAAACGGGTAGCCAATTTTCCCGCTGACAGAGCTCATGTTGATAATGCGACCCGGACTTCCGTGCAGTGAACGATCGGTGCCCAATAGAGGCAGGAATGCTTTTGTGACGATCAGCACACTCACCAAATTGACTTCGAGCTGGCGCCGAAAGTCGTCGGTCGGGAGGTGCATCAATGGGCCCGGGACGGCGATCCCGGCATTGTTCACAAGACCCGCCAGAGTTCCTCCCTTCAATTGTTCGCGGACCTGTTGGGCCGCAGCCAGCACCGCGATCTCGTCTGTTACATCAAAAATCAGTGGGACAAATCCTGTTCCAAATTCCCGGGAGAGCCGCTCGGCATCCGGCATCTTGCGTACACTGCCAAATACGCGGAAACCACGCTGGATCAAAACTTTTGTAATGCTCCATCCGATCCCGGTCGAGACGCCAGTGACCACTACGCTCTGCATATTGTTTCCTTTTTTGATAACCCTTAGTTTTTTGAAACTCGCAAAACATGCACGCCTACTGGCTCGCTTTTCCCCTTCAACTCCATTTGCCGCCGCTCCAGCGTTCCCGGTTCGAAATGGGACGCGGAGTAGGCTGCATCGCTGATCAAGACCTCACCGGTCCCTGCCTCGGATGCCAGCCGTGCTGTAATGTTGACATTGTCTCCCAGGGCTGTGAAATCCATGGTGCTTTGCTCGCCTCCCACCACGCCAACGTAGGCGATGCCCGTATGGACGCCAATCCCAACCGGAATCCAGGGGCCTTTGAAGTCGGCGTGTCCGGTCAGGCGCAGGAGTTCTTGAGCTGCTTCCACTGCTTTTGAGGGATGATCGGGCCCCGTGAAGCCCGGGATATACAAACCGATCGCTTCATCGCCCATCAATCGATCGACCATCGCATCGGTTTGTATCAGTACGTGACTGGCTACTGTGTAAAAGCGATTGATCAGCCGGCTGAAGTCTCGTGCGCTCATCTGCTCTGCCAGCCGGGTGGAATTACGGACATCTGCAAAGAGCATGGTCAGAGGCACTTCTGCGCCTCCCGGGTGTTCGAAGACCTGGCATTTTTCACAAAAGCGGGGATTGTATCTGGATTGATCTCTGCCGAGCAAACGCATTAGAAATCCCCCCACGCCTTTAAAGGGCGCGGCGCACAGCTTGCAGCGTGGGTCCGAGGGGAGCAATCCATATACGTGATAGAGATGACGATTGATCGGCTCACCCTCGGTCAACATTTGATACCAGTCTTCTTCTTGATGTGTTGGATCCGGGGGCATAACTCTCTCCAGTGCTCATTATACAATTTTTGGCTGATTGCTCACGGCATAGATCAAAAAAGGCCCATATTCATCTTTTGCTTCCCGTTCGAAGGTCATGCCCAATTTTGTTGCTACTCTGATAGAGGCTTTGTTGTCATGAACGATCAGGCAGATCAGCCGCGATAATTTTAAGTGTTCGAAGCCGTGCCGAACGAGCGCCTGCGCAGCCTCCGTTGCTAACCCCTGTCCCCAATAGGCTTTAGAAAAGGCAAATGCGACTTCCACTTCGTCCTGTCCATCGATCGTCCACGGGAGCAAGCCGCAGCGACCGATGAATTTCCCCGTTTCTTTGTAGATGGTCGCCCAGAGCCCCAGCTCTGGAAAGCGCGGGTGACCATTGAGAAACCACTCCAACTCCTGCTTTGTCTCCTCAGGGTTGCGCGGTGCATCAGGAATGTATCTGGTCACATCCGGGTCGTTGTAAAACGCGACCAGATCATCCAGATCGCTCATGTGAAAACGCCTGAGTATAAGTCTTTGGGTCTCGAGGATCACCGTATCAGCCATCTTTCTGTCGCTCTTTTCCTAATTGATCACTGCATTTTCCAGAATCGTGAACGTTTGTGCCTTGCAATCAATCTCGGCTCGTATGCCATAGGGCAACACGAACATGGGATCGGTGTGGCCGAAATCCATGTGGGTAACGATCGGCAGCTCTGAGAGCCCTTCTTCCTCCGTGACCACCTGGCGCAAGACGTCATCATATTCTTTGAACTGTTCCAATGGGATATTCCCGCCCGGGCGGCCAAACAGGATGCCTGAAAGCTGGTGCAGAATGCCCATGGATGCATAACTGCGCAGGATGTATTTCAACAGCGCGGGCGGCGGCGCATCTTCCGATGTTTCCAGGAAAAATATTGCATTTTGCCAGGCCGCAGGCTCTGGCCAGAAGTCTGTGCCGCGCAGGAAGTCCAGCACCTCGAGGCAGCCTCCTATCAGATGTCCCTGTCGTTTTCCCGTGCCCTGAATGAACTTCCATCCGGTAGAGGGCGTCAGCTGGCGCCTGCGCGATTGATTTTCCGGTACTGCCCAATCGAGCTGTTCGACGGTCCAGCCATTTGCGTTCGGTTTGATCTCTCCAACGGGTTCGGTGGAAAACAAAGTCCTTCGCAAGGAGTTGATCATAAACGGGAACATCCCCCCATTCTCCGCAAAACCGGTCATCATTGCCGGGCCATAGAAAGAAACCAGACCCGCTCGAAAGCAGACAAGATGCGAAATGGTCGTATCTGAATAGCCCATAAAGATCTTTGGATTTGCGCGAATTACCTCCAGATCTAGAAACGGTAATATGCGAATCGAGTCATCCCCACCAATGGTGGAAATGATGGCTTTGATTGAGGGATCGGCGAACGCGCCGATCAGATCTTCGGCTCGCGCTTTTGGATTCTTGTATATCCAGTCAGCCTCTCGCAAGGCATTCGGCGTTTCGATGACGCGCAGCCCAAATTCATTTTGCAGCTGTTGTTTCCCTGCCTTATAGCGGTGCGGAAACGTGCCCGGCCCGCCCCACGATAGGCTGATGGCGGCCACGGTATCCCCAGGCTGGAGTCGTTTCGGTTTAATCATAATGATTATTTGCCTGTTAAGGTCTCAAGACGGTCGATGTACTCGCCGAGAACTGCAAAGGCCTCCTCGATTGGCTGTGTACTTGTCATATCCACACCGGCGATCTTGAAAACCTCGATGGGCGGCTTCGAGGAGCCTGCCTTGAGGAAATTGATGTGATCCTGCACCGCGTTTGGCGTGCCATTGAGGATTCGTTTGGCGATGGCGTTTGCCGCCGAGATCCCGATGGCGTACTGGAACGAATAGTAATCAATGTAGAGATGCGTGGTGAATGTGCCCCATGTAATGCCAACCCGCTGGCGGTCCAGATTCATCTCGTTGCCGAAGCCCTCGCTGAACAGATCTGCCATCAGTTCGATCATCGAATCGGCCGTCAGCGCCTCGCCCCGTTCGATGCGCTGGTGCGTTTCCAGCTCGAAGCGTGCGAGAGTCGGCATGATGAAGAAATAGCGGTGAAAATTCCCCATGGCTTCTTCGAGCAGAGCGATCTGGAAGGATTTGCTGAGATTATTTTCAAGTAGATATGCCCGCGTCATCGCCTGATTGAAATTGGATGCCGTCTCTGCCACAATCGACGGGTACGTATAATAGATCATCGGCTGGGCGCGGCTGGCATAGTAGGCGTGCATGGCATGACCGAGCTCATGTGAAAGGGTGCTCATGCTACTGATGCTATCGGTGTAGCTCATCATAATGAAGCAGTGGGTATCCTTGGGCACGCGCGTCGAGAAGGCCCCCTGGCGTTTGCCCGCATTGGGAGACCAGTCCACCCAGCGGTCCTGCAAACAGCCCTGGCGCATAACGTTGACATATTCTTCGCCCATTGGCCCCAGTCCCTCGCAGATCCAGTCCACGGCTTTCTCAAATGGAACTTTATGTTTCTTCCTGTTGAGCGGCGCCCACACATCGTAGGGATGCAGTGTCTTTAGACCGAGCGCTTTACGTCGTATTCGCCAATAGCGATGCCATAAGGGCAGGTTCTTCTGGAAGATATCCAGCAGATTATGGAACATCTCCACCGGCACATCGCCATTGAACAGCGTGGCTTCCAGCGAAGAACCGAAGTTGCGCGCTTTCATATTGAACACATTTTGCTTGATGGAGGTGGCAAGATTACCAGCAAGCGTATGTTTGAACTCCAGATATTTGTCGTTGTAGCTTTGCCAAGCTGTCCGGCGCGCCTTTCGGTCGGTTCCGTTCAGAATCGAATTGTAGGTGCTTTGTGTGAGCTCGATCTTTTCATTCTCGCTGTCGCGGGCGGGCTTGAACTTAAAATCCGCATTCGCCAGAAGGCTGACCGTGTTGCGTGTGCCGCTGAATGGATCGCGCAACATGCCCATCAGCTCCTCCACCTCGGCATTGCGGACGTGGGCCTGTTTGCGGACGAGATCGTTGAAGTAGTGCTCGTATAGCTTCATGCGCGGATCATCCTGCAGCCATTGGCGCAGCTTTGCCTCTCCGATGGAGAGCAACTCTGGCTCGACGAAAGATGTCGCCGCGCTGACCTGTGCCAGCGCGCTGCTGGCTTTTCCATTCATCTCTGCCCCCTGTTTATCCGTTGCATCCACCGCACTGGACATGGTGGCATAGACCTGCACTTTCATGGCCCGCTGGGCCAGCGCATCCATGGCGTTCATGGCTTCGATGAATGTATCGGTGCCGTCGCCGAGACGTCCCTGATATGCCTTGATCGCTGGCAGGCTCTCAAGAATGCTTTTCACTTCGGCATGAAATGCGTCAGGCGAGGCAAACACGCTTTCCGCGTTCCAGGTCTGATCCTTTTTGACTTTCGAGCGGGGGAGGGCAGTGGGCATCGTATGTTTCCTTTTATTTTTGAAGTGAGGGCGGGCCATCATAATTCAACTCCGTTGGTTCGGACAAGCTTTTGAATCAACGCGAGGCTATCAACCATCATATCCTTGAGGGTTTTCTTTGCCTGCCAGGCTTGCTTTGAAATCCTCAAGCCTTTCTTCATAATGAAGGGGATCAAAACGATCGAAGCTCTGCTCCCTCGGAAGAGTGATGTGGAGGCAATGCATGGACATGCGGACTTGCATGCGAAACTTAAACTCATCGTCATATGTGTAGCCAGCAATATCCAAAAATTGTGCACGCAACTCCGGTGGGTAATACCACCATAAAAGCGCGCCCAGATCCAGAGCAGGATCATCCAATGACATGGAGTCGAAATCCACCAGATAGATGTTCCCGTCGGAATCGAAGAGCCAGTTCGCGTTACAAATATCATTGTGTGAAACGACCAGCCCGGCAGTGGAAAACTGGCTGATTTGTCCGGCAAGATGCTCCAGGCTGCTATCTACAAAATCAGCGACGCTCGGGACCTCTGCTTTATAACGTTCCCACCTGTGGCGCAATTGGGTTAAAACCTGCATGCCCGCATCCCGGTGCAGGCTTGACAATGGGGCCGGCAACATCATCCTCAGGCGTGGATGATTGTGCATTGTATGAATCCGTTGAGCTACTTTCTCGAACTGATCCTGATAATCTCTCTTTGAAGGCATTCGCGCATTGATCAAGCGCTGGACGATGATCGACGAACCACGCTCCAGTTTGCCAAAAGCCAGCACCGGAGGAGTTAAGCCAATTTCAGCCATGATCAGGTATCGTTCTACATCGGCTCCCACTTTTACAAAATATGCCTGTTCCCCTGCTCTTACAACATAAGTTTCCATACCACTGCCAGCGGGGAGTGAGACCGTTACATCGTGGGTTGACATATGCTTCTGTAAGAAACTGCGCATTTCCTGCTCATGTTCGCGTCTGTTTTGCATAGGGTGTTCTACCTTCGTATACGTCGTGGCAATATGAAATTAAGGATTATACTCACCGCGACAACGACGATTTTGGGAAGGGACAAATGAAAAGCAGCATTTTCCAAACAGTCTTTTTTTTTATTACTTGCCGTCTTGCTGGTCTCCTGTAGTCCGTCCGACAAGATACGTCCCAGCCAGAAGATTGGCCCCATGTGGGTCAATCGCTACGGTCACACCAACGCGGAGTTCATCTGGGATCATTGCGATGATCGGGTGACTGAGACACCGGGAATCCAGACAACAGACTGCAGCGTCCCAGATGTGGATGAGCTATGGATCGGGCATGGCATCCGAGGGCTAGATCAGGAGCAACGGGATGCGCTCTGGGCGGCCAGGACATGGGAATTATATATCGACGGTCACGAGGTCGATCTGCCCGCCTTCAATATCGCCGATTTTGATGCGGAGGTTGAAGGAAAAATCTATCAATATCGCCTGTGGCGGATCAGACTGCGCTCCATTCCAGAAGGTGAGCATACGCTCCGTTATGTGATGCACGTCAACCAGGAAGTGGAAGGCGATCCGGATGCGAAGCCCGTGGGTACGTACGAACTGGTGGTGAAATTTACATATGGAGAAAAGTAGGTCACGCTTGTCGAAGATATCGTACCCGTAGGGTATCCCGCGTTGCGCGGGGTAGTAGGACTCGGATTAAATAGGTAAAGAAGCCTTGACGTTCGTCAAGGCTTCTTTTTATGTAACCGTCTGAATCAACTCAAGGTCAGTCGATTTTCGGATCGGTAAAATAGTTGCCGAGCTGATCTCTCACCATCATCCATCCCGTCGTATATCCTTTCGGGTGTGAATAGAGCCTGACTTCCGCCCAAACGCACCCTTTTAGATCGGTGAACACAGAGCTTGATCTGTAGTACCAGACAGTTTTATTCAGACCCGAGGCTATGATCTTTCCACCTGGTTGGTCGCGCACTTGTAGACCATGCTTGTAGGCAATTTTCAGGCTGGAAAGCCCGTCAGAAGGTGGACAGTTACACCCTGCAGGAGGCGCCGGTGGATAGGAAGGAGGAGGATAATGCGGCACGCCAGCTCCTCCAGGCAGATTTATTACCTGACCGGCGTAAATCAGGCTCGGGTTGTAGATTTGCGGGTTGACTGCCAGGATGTCCCGCCAGCTCACGCCGACGCGCGCCGCAATTTTCCCGAGTGTATCGCCCGACTGCACAACATAGGTGCCGCCGGCCGGGGGATAATACGGATCAGGCGTATATCCCGTGGGGACATAAAGCACCTGTCCTGCGTACACCCACCAGCCCAGCCCCGGGTTGGCCGCCTGAATGGCTTTGACCGTGGTGCCGCAGCGCTGCGCGATGCCGCTCAAGGTATCCCCCCATTGGACGGTGATGTAGCTGTCACAACCGGACCACGCCTGGGCATTGGCGACAGAACCAAACGTTGCGACAAGAACTACCAGAACGACCATCAATTGCAATATTCTTTTGGCCATTGCACTCTCCCTTTGCTTCTCAGGATCTATGAATAAATGTCCCGAAAAGCAGATTTGACTTTCGTATATGCATAGAATACTCAAAAAAAGTCGCTTGTCAACTAGGGAATTATTGCAATTTGTTCACCTTATTGCAATTCGTACGCCGTCTCGACTATCTCCTGACTTTTCCTGGTAGAAGCTTTCTTATGCTAACCTGTTGTCGAAGCAGCGTATTTCTCAAGCAATTGTTCCACTTCCTTTGCCTTATCGGCGATCTCGTGGCTCTCAAATTTCTTGATCTCGAACAGATGGGTCAGTTGTCCATACAACTCGGGCAATCCTAAAATCTCTTCCACCTGTTCGCGGATCCATTTATCGTAGGCAATCGGATATGTCCGGCGTGCAATGAACAACGCCTGTAGGAACTCGCGGTAGGCGTTGTACAGCCGGTCAAAAGATTGAAAATACAATCCTCTTTCAATATACAGTGGAATATGGTGCAGGTTATTCGTGCAAAACCAGCGCACTTTCTCCAACCTTTGACGACGTAATTCCTCGTCGTAGTAGGGGAGCCATTGTTCTCTGAGCTGTGTGTAATAGTCGCTTCCCTGCCATAACGGGACGCTATAGGCAAGGAAATTTCCGATCTGTACTTCAAAGTCGTCGGGGCCGGCAACCTCCTCTTGCTCCCGAGGAATGAAGACACCATGGATAAAGTCGGGATGCACCACCGAATATTTGCCAACTTTATAGAGAGCCTGGATTGCCTCATTCGATTTTTCTAATTCTTCCCAGCCTGCTTCTAGCTCTTTCAACTGTGAACGCGCTCCATCAGGCCTCACCAGCATGATGATATCGAGGCAACTGTCGCGGGTCGCTTTGCCGCGCGCACACGAATTAACAAGTAAGACAGCATCTATTTTGTAATGAGACACAAAGTGTTCGGTGATGACCTCTGCGGCGGCCTTATGCTCCGGAGTTGGATAAGTTGCCTTCAATTGCATCGACTCACCTTTACTTCTCAGCTAAAAATACAAACCTGGATAAGCGCCGTTCACTTGTCAGCTTGTAAACGGTAGAGAAGAATTTTTGTAGCCCTTCAAACCGTTCCTTGCCTTCGATCTTGATCAGGTCCTCTCGGCGTTTTTGGCGAGCGGCATACCAGCGTCCCGACGTCCGCTCGATATTCCCTGTTACATCCTCACAGCGGATGAGCCGAAAACCAGCTTCCTTAATAAAGGTTGTAGTTACTTCAAGCGGCACGAACAGGAAGAAGCCAATGTTGCTGCGCGCGGCCAATTCTTCATTGGAAACCGGACCAGTCATGACAACCGGATCGGTGAACAGGGCACGGTTTCCACGTTTCAACACCCGGTGCCATTCCTTGAGACACCCAGGCCGGTCTCGGAAGTGGTTCATGGAATCCGTGCACATGACAGCATCAAAGGTTTCATCATCGAATGGCAGGCGCTGGTTAACGTCTGCAAGCTGGAAGGTGGCATCAGGGATCTGGGCATCCAACGCTTGCTTGTTTGCAGTCCTAATCCCCTCTTCATTGATATCCAGTCCGCTAATACGGCATTTGAATTTTCTGGCAAGGTACAGCGCGGGTCCACCAGAGCCGCTCGCAATTTCCAGGACATGATCGCCCGGCGAAAGATTCAGCCAGCTATAAAACGTGTCGTATTCGTCGGTGGTGATCCAGCTGTTTTGCCCGATATCTTCGCCATAGGTTTCCCGCCGGATTTCAGCCAATACCTGCTCTGCGAAGTTGCCATAGGTGCTATTGTATAGATCGACCTGGTTTGACATGCCTGTCTCCTACTTCTAAAAGAGCTCAATTCAAAACCTAGAACACCGGTATGAAAACGCTCGTTGCGCTGAACTAGCAGGTCACCTTTGTAACGTGACTACATTTCTAATCCACTGTCAACGTCTTTGACAAGTTTCTCGGGAAATCGGGGTCGAAGCCGCGCATCACGCTCATGTGATAGGAGAGCATTTGCAGTGGCAGGACTCCCAGCAGGGGACTGACGCTCATATCCGATCTGGGGAGCGCGATCACATCGTCGGCGTTGGCGCGCAGGCGCGGGTCATCTTCGGCGATCACGATCGTCCGGGCGCCGCGGACTTTGACCTCATTGATGCCGCTGATGATCAACGGCACATCCTCGGGCCCCGCGACAAAGAGGATCGGGAAACCCTTGCTCACCGCCGAAAGTGGGCCGTGCTTGAACTCGGTGGAGAGCATTCCCTCACAGTGGGCGTAGGTGATCTCCTTCAGCTTGAGCGCGCCTTCGAGTGCCATAGGATAGGTCGCGCCGTAGCCGAGACAATACATGTCGTCCCACTCGTTGATATCCTTAGCGATGGACTCCACCTGCGAACCGATCGCGTCCATGGTTTGCTCCATCAGCTCAGGGATTCGCTCCAGCTCGCGAGTGTCACGCCCGGCCATGCGATAGGCCAGATACAGGAACGTGATGACCTGGTTGGTAAACGTCTTGGTGGCGGGAACGCTAATCTCATATCCGCAGCACAAGGGTAAGCAGAATGAAGTCGCCCTGGTCAACGTGGAGCCGATCACGTTGGCGAGTCCATAGCATTCCATACCCCTCTTTTCAGCGATTTCCAGGGCATTCAACACATCCTTGGTCTCACCCGACTGGCTGACGAAGATGCCCACATCCTGGTGTCCCACCGCTGGCGCGTATTGCGGGATGAACTGGGGCGCCAGCACCGGGATGGCCGGCCTGCCCGCCAGCTGCGCGAAATAGACGGAGCCTGCCAGCGCCGCGTGATAACTTGTGCCGCAGGCGATAAAGTACAGATGGCGCGCTTTCTTCATCTTGTCGACAAGGCGTGTTACTTCGGGACTTCCATTCAATAAATGCAAAAGCTCGCGCGCCACCTGCGGCTGCTCATGGATCTCCTTGAGCATAAAATGCGGATACCCGCCCTTCTGCACCGCGTCCATCGACTCCGTGACCTCTTCAGGCGCGCGCTCGATGAGCCTGCCATCCTTTACCGAGCGGACTTCCACGCGGTCGGCCCAGAGCGTGACGATCTCACCATCCTGCGGACGGATGATCGTGCGGGTGAGCGGAAGGATTGAAGGCAGGTCAGAGGACACGCAGGTGAAGCCTTCACCGATCCCCACCACCATGCCCGATCCCTTTTTGAAGGCATACAGCTTGTCGTCGTCGGCACGCCCGATCACGAAGGCGTAATCACCCTGCAGGTCGCCGTAGGCCAGGCGGATCGCGTCGATGAACTGGTAGCCGCGGTTGATATAGCGTTCCACGGCATGCACACAGGTCTCGCCGTCATTCTGTGAGCGGACCGTCATGCCCTCGGCGATGAACTGCTCGCGCAGCTCCACGTTGTTCACCACG
>DATHTL010000068.1:0-22256 GCA_035463255.1 Anaerolineales bacterium
GATTTCCATTTTGTTCAGCTCCCATCCGTGCTGCGAAATTTTGATCGCCTCTCTATGGCGCACGGGGTGGAGGTTCGTTCCCCGTTCATGGACTGGCGCCTGGTCTGTTTTCTCTTCTCCCTTCCCTCCCCCTCAAAAATCGGCGCAGGTTTCACCAAGCGAATTCTGCGGGACGCTCTCAAGGGGATTCTGCCCGAGATGGTTCGTACGCGCACGCAAAAATTGGGCTTTATCAGTCCTCCGAACGCCGCTTCCTCGCCGCAAGGACAGGAATTCGTGCACGATATGATCGGCAGTGTAGATTTCCAGCAATCATCCATTTGGGATGGGAGGAAAATCGCAGCCGAGCTGTATGAGGCGAGAAACCATGGAAAAGCGGGAATGCTTCATCGAGCCTGGATCTATGTGCAGGCCATGTCTTTAATGAGGCTCTTCCGGGAAAAGCGGAAAACGCACCAGATCGCCGCGCGGGATCTGGAAGTCTCCCTGTAGCTGGTTCCCAAGGGTTAAGTACATGCGTATTGCCTATGTCAGCCTGCATTGGCCGCGGACGCGGAACAGCGGCGTGGGGAAAAAGATACGATCCCACATCGAGTCGTGGCGGAAGATGGGACATGAAGCGCGTTTGTTCATGCATACCCACGATTATGAGCCGCGTGCCGAGTTGCTTGATGCAGACTGCTTTTTTTATGAGACATCCGGGAAAGTAAAAACGGAAATTAATCGCATCGGTGCTGCAAAACGACTGATCGCGGCAGTCAGCAAATTTCAACCCGATATCATATTTCTCCGTTATGGAATGTATGTTTTCCCTGCCCATCGGTTAATGGATATTGCTCCCGTTGTCGAAGAGATTAACACGAATGACGTCACACAGCATGAACAACTGGGAGCAATCTTCAGCCTGTATAACCGTCTGACGCGCGGCATCTTTTTACGCCGTGTGAGCGGACTGATGGCAGTCTCGCACGAGCTAGCGACTTCCGCGGACTTCGCTTCGTACCGCAAGCCCACGCAGGTCATCGCCAATGGTATTGATCTGGATGCCATCCAGCCGCTGCCCGCGCCCAGCAACGAGACGCCACACCTCGCCTTCATGGCCACTCCCGGCTATTCGTGGCACGGCGTAGACAAACTCGTGACCCTGGCGCGCATCTATCCAGACCTGACGGTCCATATCGTGGGCTATGATCGGTTGGATGATTCTGAGCCTCTGCCGACGAACGTGCACCTCCATGGCTACCTGAACTCGGACGCGTATGTCAAATTGCTTGGCAAATCGGATGTGGCCGTGAGCACACTGGCCTTGTATCGAAAGAATATGGAGGAGGCTTCTCCACTGAAGACACGCGAGTGCCTGGCCTACGGGCTGCCCATGGTAATCGCTTATACCGATACGGACCTGGACCAGGCACCGGTTGATTTCCTATTGAAAATTCCCAACAAAGAAGATAACATTCAAACTCATGCCCAGGCTATCCGCGAGTTTGCCTACCGAATGCGTGGCCGCCGGGCAGATCGAGAACTTCTCAAGGAATGCATTGACACGGCTCAAAAGGAAGCCATGCGCCTGGCTTTTTTCGAAGAAATCCTTCAGGCGTCCCGCTAGGTGCCTTGGTCTGACAGGTTCATTGAATGCTGCAACGTAGACTCTCTCTCACGCGAACTCTCATTTTTGTGCTTTCCATATGGCTGTTCCTGGGGGCATTCATCGAATTCGAAAGGATTGCCTGGGGGACAGGCGTGTCGCTTGGACAATTTTCCCTGAAATGGGCGCTGGCACTGTTGCTTTTTGGATTGTTTTGTATCTTGTGTCTGATTGCCATTGGGACAACACTGTGGTCTCCTCAACGGTTTGAAAAAGGATTTGAATCACTTTCCACATTTCGTGAAAGGCTAAGCCCGGTAAGGGTAGTCTTTGCGGTTCTATTTCTGGCCTTCCCTGTTTACATCCTACAATATACATTTTGGGGAAAAGTGCTGCATGGTCCCTATCTACGGATTCTGCTGGCAGTCTTTTCAAGCATTCTGCTTGGATGGGTACTGACAAAAGAGGGGCGTAGTCTTATCAGCTGGCCGGCTGTCCTGACGTCCCTGGTGTTGATTACTGCCATGTACAATCTCTTTGTGCCGCTGGCGGAGGTGACGAGTTATCCATTCTCCCTGGCCTGGTCAGAAGGGAACCGGCTCTGGGATTATTCCATCTTATTTGGGCGCCATCTTTACAACTACCCACCTGATCAGCCGATCCCGGTCT
The DNA here is from genome assembly GCA_035463255.1 of Anaerolineales bacterium. Taxonomy (GTDB): domain Bacteria; phylum Chloroflexota; class Anaerolineae; order Anaerolineales; family Villigracilaceae; genus Defluviilinea. Next base: position 2,258 of record DATHTL010000068.1, read on the forward strand.
TGTTGGAGACTGGCAGGCAGTTTGTGGGCGCCATCCCATTTTTATATTCGGATGTGAATATCTGGCAGGTCCGTTTGTGGCTTGCCCTGGTGGATATTATTCCTTATCTGCTGCTCGGATGGGCAGCCTTCCGCCTAGATAAAAACAACGCCGTACGCTGGTTCCTGGCCGGGGTCTGGGCGTTTGCGTTTGTGCGCCAGGGGCCGGTTCATCCGCCGTTGTTACTGTGCGCAATTGTGGTCGCGCTGGCAAGGGGACGCCCCTTGTGGATTGCACTTCCATTGATCGCGATCACAAGTTATTTTGCAGAGGTGACTCGTTTTACGTGGTTGTTCGCCCCAGGCCTCTGGGCAGCGATGCTTGAGCTCAGCAGGCCGACCGTTGCAAGCTCCCAGGTGGACAAGAAAGCCTGGACACGGGCAATCTCTGTTGGATTGGCAGGTGTGTTCGGCGGCTATATTGCTCCATTCTGGATTCCCAGCCTCATCCGCTGGGCCAGCACGATCGGTGAGACGACTGTGGCAGTTGCCCCTACGGTTGTGTCCGGTGGCGGTGTGACCGTGGCTACCGTGACCGCCAGTGTATCAGTCCAGCCTCTCCTCTGGAGCCGGTTGCTGCCCAATGCCACCTACGGGGAAGGTATCTTGTTAGGATTGGCACTCGCGACATTGCCTCTGATCATCATCCTGATTTATCTTGCCCGAACGGGCCGCTGGCAGCTCAACCTCTGGCAGAGACTGGCCATTGTCCTGCCCATGCTGGCTTTCCTCGTGGTAGGACTCATCGTCAGCGTGAAGATCGGCGGCGGGGGCGATCTCCACAACCTGGATATGTTCATCATTGGTTTGATGTTTGCGGGGGCAATCGCCTGGCGTAGCGGTGCCTACACATGGATCGATACGAGCCAGACTGCTCCTGTTTGGATCCAGTTCACACTCTTATTATTGATCGCGCTTCCCGGCTATAAATCGCTCATGCTTCTGTCTCCGCTCAGGATCACAGAAGATATCACGACAGTGGCCAGGCTGGCGGATATTGTCGAAGACCCTTTGCCTAATCCGTTACCCGATACTTTACCATCCGAGCCGGATACGGCAAAAGCATTGAGCCAGCTTCAAGGTGCAGTAGCACAGGCGTCCCAAACCGGGGAAGTCCTCTTTATGGATCAGCGCCAGTTACTCACCTTTGGTTATGTCTCGGATACTCCGCTGGTCCCGGAGTATGATAAGAAGGTGCTGATCAATGAAGCCATGAGCGCAAATGCTCAGTATTTTGCAGGCTTTTATCAGGACCTGGCCTCTCAACGTTTTTCTTTGATCGTTACTAACCCGGTCAACCGCAGGCTGGATCGAAGCGAAGGACATTTTGCAGAAGAGAACAATGCCTGGGTGACATGGGTCTCGACACCCTTGTTGTGCTACTATGAACCACTGGATCGATTGAAACGAGTAGATATAGAGCTTTTGGTGCCGCGCAAGGGTATATCCGCATCCGCGTGTGACGACATTCTTCCAATCAAACAGAGTGAATAGCCTGTCCGATTGCGCTTCCACATTTCTATAATGACTGTACCGGATCTATGTATCTGAACTTGCCCTATCTTATCCCTCGCCTGGCGCGCCACTTTCTTCCCGAACGCCTCGTGCGGGCCTTGTTACTGCGCAACATTATCATTCGCCCCGGGCTCGAGACGAGCAACCCGTTCGCGGCTGTGCAGCGTTATCTGGATGTGCTTGCGGCGCGCGGCTTGTCTTTGCCTGGCAAGCGGGTGCTGGTCTTTGGCTACGGCGGCCGTTTCGATTTGGGGTTCGGATTGTTGAAGGAAGGCGCCGCGCACGTGGTGCTTTGCGACAAGTACGCGCGCCCCGATGAAGCTCATAACCGTCAGATGTTCGCGACGGAGGAAAAGTACTTTCAAGTCGTGAAGGACGGCCTTCGTCCACGCTCCGAGTGGATGACGCTCTTAGAAGCGGATATCCGCGAGGTTCAACGCACCGGGGAACTTGAGCCTGTTGACATCGTATTAAGCAGTTCCGTGTACGAGCATCTTGATGATGTGGAAGGCATTACCCATGCGCTGGCAGCTCTCACAAAACCGGAGGGTGTCCACGTTCATTTTGTGGATTTACGCGATCACTTCTTCAAGTATCCTTTTGAGATGTTGCGCTTTTCGGAACAGACCTGGCGCAATTGGTTAAATCCTTCTACCAATCACAACCGCTATCGTCTATGGGATTACCGGCGGGCATTTGAAGCCTGCTTTGAGCAGGTGGAGATCGAAGCGACAGCCCGGGAAGAAGATGCATTCCGGAAGATCCGCCCGCACATCCGCCCCGAGTTCATCAGCGGCAACCCGGATGAAGATACAGCGTCACTGATCCGCGTGATCGCATCCAAACCATTGAGCTAGCCATGTATCTTCTTAGTGAGCTTCAAATCATTCCCTTGTTCCTGTTGTTTTTCCTCTGGGGCTTGGCCGGATGGCTGATGACCATCCGCTGGTTTGACCTTGAAGATCATGAGCGCGGCTTGATCGGGTTTGGGCTCGGCATGATCGTTGCCAACTGGTTGGGAAATTTGGTGGCGCGGTTTCTACCTATGTCCATTGCGTTTTGGGTAGCCGCGCTTTTGACGCTTGCATTGGGCATCTTCGCAGCTTGGCCATTGAATCGCGAACATTTCGCTGGACTGGGAAAGATCCGTTGGTCAAGCTGGCTCCTGCTGGCCGCGATGACCTTTGTCTTTACACTGATCGGCCGCGGGCTGGGAATGCTCGATGATTTTCAAAATCTCCCCACGATTTCGATCATGGCGACAGGTGATATTCCACCCCACTTGCCCGGCTCCCCAGACGTGCGTTATGGATATCATTACTTCCTTATCCTGCTCGGCGTTCAATTCATGCGGGTTGCCTCCGCGCCGCCATGGACGGCTCTCGATCTGGCGCGCGGCCTCACGCTGGCGTTGACAATTATCCTGGCCGGCCTATTTGCCTGGCGTCTCACTCGCAACAGGATGGTTGCAGGGCTCTCGGCTGTGTTCTACGCACTGGCAGGCGGCACACGCTGGCTTCTGCTGCTTTTGCCGGGCGCGCTCTTGTACCGGGTATCCTCCGCCTTAACGCTTATTGGCTCCGGGCAGGACACGGCTTCCACCCTCTTCGAAGCGCTCTCTCTTCCCTGGGAAGTCGCGGGGAGCGGCCCCATTCCGTTCCCGTTCGCGTTCGTGAACGGCGTTAATGTGCCTGCGGTGATGGCTCATCACGGTTATGGCGTCTCCGCGCATCTGATCCTGCTTCTGTTACTCCTTCTGGCAGGTGCGCAAAGAACCTGGAAAGCAGGCATTTCTCTCACGATCCTCCTGGCTTCCCTGGCCCTGGCAAATGAGGTGGATTTTGGTTTTCTCTATATTGGCGCTGTTCTGGTAGCGGGTTTGTGGATCTATCAAAATAGAATGATCCGCCCTCCTCAGGCAGCGCGTTTTTGGATAATTTTGCTGATCCTTGCTGGGATTACTGCCGTAATACAGGGAGGCTTGCTCACAGAAGTGATACGTGGGCGTTTGGCCCCTGTAACAACGGATGCGGAGTCTTACTTCAAGGTAGGGTTCTCGGTTGTTCCACCGACTGTGATCTCTTCTCATCTCGGCAAACTATCCCTCTTTTCCCCATTTCAATTACTGGCTGCCTTACTGGAAGTCGGTCCGCTGGTCCTGGCTTTCCCTCTTGTTTTGATCTGGGGCTACAGAGCATTTCGTGAGGAGAAATGGTTTCAAGCCGCGTTCGTCGCGTCCGCGATCTTCAGCCTGCTCTCGATCTTTATCGAATACTCCGGGAATGCAGGCCTGACCGCCACCACGCGCATGCTGTCTACCTTATTCTTTGTCTGCAAACTTCTTGCTGTCCCACTTTTTTGGCTATGGCTGCAAAGCCAGCTTGAATGGAAACGCTCCATCGTGTACACATTGGGCGCAATTGCCACACTCAGTGGCGTTGTGCTTCTAGCGCTTCAACTGATCGCCGTGCCGCGTCCAGTATACACGGATTTCATTTCGGATATGGACGCCACCTTCTACGAGCGTTACTGGGATCGCCTCTCTCCGGCTTCGGCCTGGATCCTCGATCCCGAATCGTCGCGTGCCCCGACCATTTTCGGCCGGCAGGCAAACTCACTCATCAACTGGGGCGTAAACACTCCCGAGTATGAATCTCTGCTTGAAAACCCCGATCCCTATCAACTGAATGTGGCGGGCTACCACTATGTCTATGCCGATAAAGACTACTGGAAGCAATACGCGGCTTTGCTCGAACAGCCCTGTGTGAAGGTGTTACAAACCGTGGATGGTGTAAAGCAGGCGCATGGCGGGATTGTGCCTGATTTTCGGCAACTGGCAGATATCTCGGCATGCGAATGAATCTGACTCTTCCTTCACGACCTGCGTTCTGGCGGTTTATCTTTGGCAGCAGTGCCTTGCTGCTCTTTCTGTCCCTTTATCAAATGGTGCAAAGAGTGGATGCGCTGGGAGTGGATCTGTCTGCCAGCCGTTCCTGGATGGGACTAGTAGCGGGCCTGAGCCTGCTAGCATTACTCTCGCTCCTTTTTTTCGCTCTTACCTGGTCCCGCTATTCTGAGCGACTGCTCGCTCTGGACGGCTTCCTCGAGCGCGTCCCGCGAGGGATCCACTGGATCGGTCTGCTCCTCTTCACATTCGCGCTGGTCGGTTTCACCATCGCATTCATGGTGCCCTTCATCCGCAATTCCTTCGGCGGGATGACCTGGGTGCGTTTTCTGGTTTTCTGGATCTTGAGTTTGATCGGGATGTGGGGAATTAAGATGCTCCGTCCGCAGACGCCCTGGTTCATCGCATGGATGGCAAGTGCTCTTTCACAATCTACCTTACATCTTCTTCTCATTTACTGGTCGCGTGTCACAGATTACCCGTTTGCCATGGGTTGGTCGGAAACCAGCCGGTATTATCATCCCTCATTTTTCTTTTCCAACCTGGTGTATGGGCAGCGTTACCATTGGCCCATCCAGAATCCTTCATTGCATTTGCTCCTCTCCCCGCCATATCTGTTCGATGCCCCGCTCTGGTTTCACCGGTTCTGGCAGGTGGCGCTCCGTTATGTTTTTGTGGCGGCCGTGGTCCCTGCGATGCTGAAGCGGCTTTCGATCCCGGGACGCGCGGCACGCTGGCTGGTCGGTCTATGGATGTTCCTCTATTTGTTCATGGGTCCCATCTATTTTCATCTGACCATCCCCGTCATTCTTGTGCTGCTGGCCTTTTCGCCAGAGAACGATCGAAGAACATGGATGGCTGTCCTGCTGGCATCTTTCTGGTGCGGATGGAGCCGGGTGAATTGGTACCCTATGCCGGGGATTATCGCGGCCATTTTATATCTTATGGAAGTGCCGCTCAATGGCAAAAAGCCGGTGCAGTATTTGCTTAAGCCTGCTCTCTGGTTTGTGGTTGGCACTTTCGTTGCATTCCTTTCCCAAAGGCTTTACATTGCGTTATCGGGTGTGGCCGACCCCAGGCTCTTTTACACCAGCTTTATCTCGGATCTGTTGTGGTACCGGCTGTGGCCAAATTCTTCTTTTTCCTTTGGGATTTTGCCCGGCATCATATGGACCTCGCTACCCATGTGGGTGACCGTTGCACTGATCCTATGGGCCCGAAAAGGAGACTGGCATCCGCTGCGCCTGTTGCTGATTTTTGCGGCCATCTTTGTTATTTGTATTGGCGGCATGATTGTCAGCCTGAAGATTGGCGGAGGGGCAAACCTTCACAACATGGATGCTTACTTTATCCTCCTGTTGATCTTTACGGCATATCTTGTCTTCGCGCGCTACCGCACCGAGCAGGGCACATTCGCCGAGCCGGTGCCGCTGCACTGGCTTCTCGTGGTGGCGCTGCTCTATAGCCCCGTCACTACCTTCCTGCAATTCGGAGTTGGTTTCAAAACTTATGAGCCCGCTCGAACACACCAGGTGCTTACCAGCTTACAAGAGTATGTCGATGCGGCCAGCGTCGAAGGTGGCGAGATTCTCTTTATTACCCAGCGCCATTTAATTTCCATGGGCATAGTAGACGGTGTAGCTCTTGTCCCTGAGTATGAACGAGAAGACCTGATGGAAATGGCCATGTCAAACAATACACCGTACCTTGAACAGTTCAAGAATGACATGGAGACTCAGCGTTTCGCTCTGATTGTCGTGGACCCCCTGAAGTACAATTTGTTGACCCGTCGTAAGAGCTTTTCAGAAGAGAACAATGTCTGGGTTAGGCGTGTGATGAAAGACATTCTCTGCAATTACCGCGAAGCGGCCGCCTTCCCGGAGGATGAGATCGCTATCTATGTGCCGCAGGAGGGCACGCGGCAGTGCCCCTGATTATTTTTCCAGGATGATCAGCAATCGGGTTGCAAACAGGTGGGGGAATAGATCGAGAAGTTTTTCCAGCCCTTTGATCAACATCAGGATCGACTTCGGGTAGAGCTGGGGCCCGGAATAGCCTCCGGACGCGGCATAAGCAAGAGCGGAGAGACGTATCGTTTCTACTCTTCGCCAGATTTTGAGCTCCGTGCGGAAGTTGTTCCCAAGAAACACTCTCGTGGCATTCCCTTGAGCAGCGTAATAGTCAATATCCTCCGCTGACCAATATTCCGGAGCAAGCCATTCGATTTTTCGAGTCACCCCAATTGGCTCATTGTGCAGCGCTCCATAGACCACAAGCCCCAGTGCACTGATCGCTGGCTCCAGCATGATTACACGTCCCCCTGTTCGAAGCGCCCGATGAAACTCCAGGAGAGCTTGTCCCGGGTATTTTAAATGGTGAAACACATCGGTCATGATGAGGTCCGAAACTGATTCATCGGCGAACGATAGCCTGTAGGCGTTCTCCACTTGATCGATCCATGGGTTGGGGAACAGGTCTGTCCGCAGGCAATCAGGAATAAACTCCTTGATATTGCCCAGCCCTGACCCCAGTTCGACGATCTTTCGCTCAGGCAGATTGCTCAAGTTTTCTGCGATCAGACGATAAAAGTCCCCGTACAAGATTTGCAGCAGGGGCTTGCGGTTCCAGTATTCGATGTTTTTGTTGATCAGTTCCTGATGGATATCAATTCCCATGTATATTCAACCTGTACTGAATAAATTTTGTAGAAGAAGCATCAAAGCAAACCACTTGAAAAAAAAATAGACAATGCCAGAAGTATGGCGCTAACAATGGATAGGCCTGCCAGGGTGACTCCCAGGGAGGTATATATTGTACCTTTCCTCGGGCTTTGAAAGAGAAACTGGTACCCTTGCCAGAACCCGATGATGCTCAGCAAGATCAGCGCTGGCATGAAGTCTTCCGCATAGCGCATGGCTGCCCAGAAAAAAGCCAGGAGAGATGTGAAGGGGAGTGCGAAGGAGCCAACCAGGCTGGTTATGATCCAGTTCAGGGGAAGCATGTTTGAATTTTGGGCTGGTTCTTTTACTCGATCTCTCCGAAAGAACTGCTTCATCAATAAAGCGATCGGTATGATGGCAAACACTACAAAAGGAACAGCGTAGAGAAATCCTGTTATGGCCTGAGCGGTATAAAACTGCGGCAAAGCCTGACCAACGAAAAGCTCTTCGAGCCGGCCTCTGATCGGGTAAAAGAAAGGAAAGTCCTGTTTGATGGTAAAAGGATTGAGAAGATAGTTGTATAAATTCTGCAGGATATAGCCAGGCAGAAACAATTCGTTCATGTGCTTTTGAAGATAAGGCGCGGCGAGTTGATACGTAAAACCAGTCTCAACGAAAGAGCCGAAGCGCGCCCAGTTATACCAGCCAAAGCCCAGGGCACCAATAAAAAGCGGAACTCCCAGAGCAACGAGTTTTCTGAGAACCCCGAGAAATGATCCGTCACGGGTCTTAAACAGCCAATACACAATCATAAAGATCATGAACATAACTGCAAACAGGGATACAGTCCTGGTCCCCACAGCCAGCGCCCAGAGAGCACCTGCCAGCGCGAGTCCCCAGCCTGAAGCGGGCCGCCGGTCGAGCGCCAGCACAGCAGAAACAAACCCTCCGATAAAAAAGAACTGCGCTCCCGCAATGGCCGCCTCATAAATCTTTGGCTGGCTAAGCATCCACAGGACCGGGTTAGCTAAACCAGCCAGAAAGATCGAAAGGATAAGAATCCATCTGGGGATTTTTAGAAAGAACCGCTGCCAAACATGCATGATGAGCAGATACTGTGCGAGGAAGATCCCACACATATAAAGAAACAGAAGGTCAACTTCTCCCAGCCTCCCCGGCAAAAACCTTTGGACAACGGCAAGGAGCATTGATGGCGCAGGCCCCCAGTAGAGATAAAACTTTCCATTGTACAAAGAAAGATCCACTGGCACCTTGATCCCCTGCCGGGTGGCCGGGTCATAGGGGTTGGGCAGTGCCAGAAGAGCAGGATCAGGCTTCAGCGGGAGGGAGAACTCGCCGTTCCGGAACGAGGTGGCTAACAACGAATAGTAGTTGGACGTCGCATCGTGACTAACGGTGATAAACCAAAAGTAAATGCCGATAACGATCAGCAACGCCGGAAAGGTAAACAGATCGGTATGTGCGATGGTATCTGAAGCGGGGGAACGTTTTCTTATGATCCAGGGAATAAGTGCAACGATCAATCCGAGGGCCACCAGGGCAATGCGTCCCTTGCCCCAGCCCGGGCTGGCATCCAGGCCGAATTGCCGGGCGAAAATTCCCAGCCCCACAATCAGAAGACCAATTATTAAAAAGATCGATACTCTCGCGGTTTTATGCATCATTCAGCGTCGACCCAGATGGACCTTTGCACAATTGTGGATGAGTCGTTGAGCATTTATCCGTTCGTTGCGGGCTGCATGGTACCACTCTTGTAGCGGACAAAGTTCGAGATTGTTACCAAAATGAGGAGCACAAATAACAGGGGAAAGCTATTGTTCAGGAAGTATGGTCGGTAATTATAGGGGGTCAGAATGGCGAAGTAGACAGCGGAGATCCCCAGAATTAATAGGATCGAAAATGACCTGTACGCGGTGTTGTTGGTTTCGTTCTCTGCAGCCAGCAGCAATAAAACGGGCACAACCAGGATAGAAAGGGTGTAATCGTAACTGATGGGAAGGATCAACGCGCCGATAGTACAGGTCAGCAGCAGATACGGGTCGAGTCCGGTCTTTCGTCTCAGATGGAAAAGGACTAAGGCAAAAAGAAAAAACAATACGAACACTAGAATCAAAGACCCCTCGATCCAGACCTCATTCCGTCTCAAAACTCGGAGTGATTCCAAGCCAGCCAGCCCGAACCCATCCTGTTTTAGCATGCTGACAAAGGACGAGATCGAATGGTTCCAGACACCAATCCAGCTGGGGTTGACCACCTGAGTCGTCACTGAGCTCATAAAATCCCAAAATGTTTGAAACCCCATGACGAAGAAAAGCAGAAGATTGAACAAGCCCAGCCCTGCAAACCTCAAGACGATGTTCTTCCAATCCCTCCAGTCGTCGACAAACATAACTATAAATATGGCAGGATAAAGTTTTAGTTGGACGGACAGTGAAAATAGTAGATAAGCGAGCAGGCGATATTTGGGATGGTAATGAAAGATATAAATCGATGTCATGCAAAGAAGAAACGTAAAAACATTGTATTGCCCGCGTTCAAGCTCGAACTGAAAGCCATACGAGAACAGCCCTGTAACAAATAGCAGGAGTACCAGCGAAAGATATTTCTTATCGACGATTTTCAGAGGTAATAAAAGCGTGAGAAGACAATAGCTTACAAACGTGAACAGGGTGAACAGGCGATATAGGTTACTGGGATCCTGGATCAGCAATAATGGAGCAAAAACGATATATGTCAATGGCGGATAAAACTGGACGCTATAAGGCGATTGATCCCCGGTCGCCCAACCTTTGATCAGATCCACCATAACCCGGAGATCGTTGCCGATCGGATTCAGATTTGGGATATAGCCTGTGAGATAGATCATTTGCCGGCCGGGATTCAGGAACACTGGAAGAATAAAGAGCAGAACATAGACAAGCAGAAATCCCAGGAGCACCCATACGATGATGGGAACATTCATGAGCTGAACCACAGGGTTGTAAGTTTGTTCGCCGGGCGAAGTGCGAAGGTTGGCTTCCGTACGAGTCAACCAGATGCCGAACAAAATCACGATCCCTGAAATTTCAATGATGAGTATTTGAAGAGATCGACTCGTAGCATTTGGAGTAAACAAAACAGCAATCAGAAAAGATAGTGTTATTCCGATGATGCCCGCGACGATCAATCCCCTGCCGATTTTTTTACCAGCCATAGGAGAGCCTGTCCCTGCTAAACAAATTTGATGCGCCGCGCGGCAAAAACGACCATGCGTAATAACAGCAGCCCATGTTTCCAGCGGGAGATGTTCGTAGAGCCATAGGTGCGTTCCCGGTAGCGGATCGGCAGATCGATGATCTTGCGGTTGAGCTTGGCCGCCCCAAAGATCAGATCATAATCTCCAAACGGATCGAAATCGCCAAAGTAGGAACGATTTGCAGCAATCTGTTCATAATCCTTTTTCCAAAGGACTTTCGTTCCGCACAGAGTATCCTTGATGGGTTGACCCAGCAGCCAGGAAAACGCCAGACTAAAGAATTTGTTGCCCAGAAAATTGAGCGGCCGCATGGCTTCTTTTTCCATGGGGTATACCAGCCGCACGCCGTTGATAAACTCACCCTTGCCTGAGACCAATGCATCGTAGAAACGCGGCAGGTCTTCAGGCGGAACTGTCAGATCGGCGTCCAGGATCATCAAAACATCGCCCCGGGCTCTGGCGAAGCCCAGTCGCACCGCGTCCGCTTTGCCGATGCCTGATTGCCGCAGGAGTAGGCTGGGGGTGGAAGGATGCGCGGCGATCTCACGCTCGATCGCTGCATACGTGTCGTCCTTCGAATGCCCCTCCACGAAAACCAGCTCGGTCTCGCGCCCCATTTGCGGGGTCCGCTCGAATATGGCTTTGATATTGCCCGATTCGTTGCGCGCCGGGACGATCACGGAAACGATCGGTTCCGATGCGCGCACAGGAGCGGGACGCGCGATGACAAAGTTCGAGAGAGTCAATTCGTGGAACGGCCATAACCGTGCGAGGAATCGATTCGCAAATCCTCCTAGTGGTAAGGGCCACAGAATTTCCTGCACGCCCCGGATCGCTTCAAAATCCGCCAAACGCAATAGCGCATGAATATCCTCACGCGTCAGCCAGTTTTGATACAAATTGGCGCTCGCAAGATTCAGGTTCCGTGCCAGGTTGAGCGGCAACTGCCATAATCGGCTATAAAAGTTGAGGATGATACGCGTGCGTGGGTTGCAGAGCGGTTTCACCTGCTCAAAGACTCGCTGCACATCCCACAGGTCATTGACCAGGTCCGACAGAATGATGACATCAAATGTTTCGTTCAGAGTAGAAAGGTCATGCGCATCGGCGACGATGAACTCAAGCTCCGGATGAAGCTCCCGGGCGCGGCAGATCATTTCTTCTGAAAAGTCGATCCCCACTCCCCGTTTCGGGTTAAGCGATGCCAGCAAATGCCCTTCGGCACAACCGATCTCAAGGATACTTTGATTCGGGCTAACGTGAAAACGATAGATTTCCTGCAGACGGTGGTGATACCAACTGCCCATGCCGCGCCATGATTTCCGTTTACGGGCGATCGCATCCCAGTGAGAGATGCGTTCCTGTTGATAGGTGAGGGCGGCTGTATCTGAGAATGAAGCTAGTTTCATAGATGGTTGATTGTACGTGGAGAAAGAAGGATTGAAAAGGTGGCTTGTCCGGGCTGCTCGGCATTGACCTTACATTGGTACTCCCGTGCTTTGTTTTTAGCATACTTGTTATAAAATTGTGCCATGAATGGAAATAACCGTTCTTCTATCAAGCCTGGCATGACTGTACTCATCGTCCTGAAGCAGGATCAAGCAACAGGCAAATTGACCCGGGGTGTTGTCAAGGATATCCTCACGAAATCTGCTTCCCATCCGCATGGGATCAAAGTTCGTCTGGAGAGTGGAGCAATCGGGCGCGTAAAAGAGATTGTACAGGATTAGGATTAATGACACCACTGAGTTTAAAGTTACTAATTTATTTGCTCGCCCTGACGTTACTCGTTTCCTGTATTCCGGGGTTTGTAACGCCCACGCCGGTTCCGCCACTCGACGCCAACGCGGTCAATCTGTTCATTGCGCAGACGGCAGATGCAGCCTCCATCCAAACCGTGGCAGCTATGCCCACATCCACTGCGATCCCTACCTCAACATCCACACCGCGAAGCACCTGGACCCCCGAGCCGACATTCACACCTGTCCAAACCATTGTTTTTCCAACCTCCACGCCGATCATACGTGTGCAATATTACAGGCTCAAACATGATGACCAGCTCGCCATATACAATTACAAATCGCGCACATTCGATGGCAACTCCGAGGGTATGCGTAACCAAGCGCCTGAAATCGTTCCCTTGTTTCTGCTGCCCAAACGGACATCTGGCTCTGGTCGAACCACCGTGGATGGCGCCTGGGAAACCTACATCAACGCTCTAAACAACAATGACGAGTCGAAAATAAATTATTTGAAATCGGATATCTCCGCCTTGTTCAATACGGCAGGTTTCCCACAGATGGAAAGCCTGACCATGGGTGGCAATATCGTCACTTTGGCTGAAGTACAGGGAGCATGGGGGCGAGTCAATACACTGGATTATGGCAGCCCGCCGAACGCGGCAGAGGTCAATTATTTTACGAGGCCAGACCTTGTCCATAAGTTTGTTGTCGTGGGATGGAAGCGCGACACAAAGAGCACGATTTTGGTGAGGCCACCGAAGGGAGATGTTTACTATCCTTTCGTGAGCCGGCGCCCGGTATGGGTGGAGATGGAGCGCCTTGAGAAATTCCCTAGCCTGCCCATGGAGGTCACCGCGACAGTTGACCTATACGTTCAGCCTGAGCCGGTACAGACGATAGAAGAGACTGACTCACAAATATCAGCTGGAGAGTCCGTGAATGTAATCGAATACTATCCCACCGGCTCCAGCGTGTGGGGCAGAATACGTGGCGGGTGGATTCCTCTGGTTTACTACCGACAATATATGACATCCTGGAAAATGGAAACGATACCGCCTCCCTGATCTACAGGCAAAGCTAGGGGCGCTTAAGAGGTTAAGTATGTCGACTCCAATATCTCGTTCTATCCGTTAGGTGGTCTTTCACCGACCTGATCCCAAATGGCAGCAGGGCCTGAACTTCAGGGAACAGGATGGCGTGGGTGAGCATGTTCAACACTATTTGAAATTCCATGGGCGGGGAAAGCTGGAGATCCCCACCAGGGACGTTTCACGCGAAGAGAAGGATGCTTTCTTTCGCTGCAACAGATCCGGCCGTACAATCTGGATTGCTCGTCTATGAGGTCCGCCCGTGGTCTACAGCCATGGAATATACAGGAAATGAGGCAATCACATGATCCGAAAACTGGCACATCTCAATTTTGTCACCAATGATCTCGATAAAATCATTGACTTCTATGTAAACAAGCTCGGCATGCGCGTCCGGTTTACATTGGATAACAAGGAGGGTAAGCCATTTGGGTATTACTTTGAATGTGGCGATACAACCTTTCTCGAGTTTTTTGATCAGGCCATGGCCGTGGAAATGTGGGGTGGGAAGGTTGAGGAACTCAACATCGGTACTCGTTACAGACATTTCTGTCTCGAAGTCACAGGGCTGGAAGAATTTTGCCAGATGTTGAGAAGAAAAGGCGTGGCAGTGTCTGAAATTTCCATGGGCATGGACAATTCTCTCCAGGCCTGGATTGCCGACCCGGATGGGAACGCCATCGAGCTTATGGAATATACGCCGCTAAGCATGCAACTGTCCCGGTAGGCTTGCGCCATGTACAAACCCAACCCAGCTTCAGAATACCGTGTCAAGTTTGATTTCCGCGTCGATTTCACCAATGGCGGTTATGTAGAAGGACATGATTTTCTGCTGGATCTAGTTGGAGTGGATGTCTCCGACCATGATTTGAAAGTAATGATTGTCGATGCAATGAACCTGGCAAAGGCCGGGGAGATAAAAATCTTCAAAAAGGAAATTGTTCGTCGCGGTGAACATAGCGATGTATTTGAGTCTGGGTGACTCTGTATCAAGATGCAGGTTAATAAACAAACGGAGCACTGAGAAGTGCTCCGTTTTCATTTGCTTACGAAACTTTTCTAGCGCACGATCACTGCATCCACTGAGCCATTATATTGGGTACTTGTTGTGACAAAAACAAGCTTCAATGTGTGCTGTCCAAGCGGTAGTTGACCTGTGTAGTCCCAGCGCGCTTTGTAAGTGCTCGCAGCATGCTGTTGGTTGATGGTACCTACCAAAACACCATCCACGTACACATCCATATTCCGATAACTGGGGCCTCCCTTGTAAATGACGCTGAAAGATTGGCCTGTGAACGGGAAGGTTACTGAAGCACCATTTGTGGATGTGCGGGCATAAGAACCGCCGATGGCATAGGAGCTAGTCTCCTGCACCCAGCCTGCCGAGTACACAAAGGCACTTAGCTTGCTATCGTATTGTGTCTCTTGCCCAGATGGCTGTGTAGCGGATTGTGGTGTCGCCGTAGGTTGGGCAGGGACACCCGTAGATGTCATTGTCGGTTGTACGGATGTGGCCGTAGGCTGAACCGATGTGGCTGTGGGTTGCGAAACAATCGGAGTCGCTGGCACTGTCGTGTTAGTAGGTTTAACAGTAGTGGGCGTCGGGTTGACGATTGTGGGGCTGGCTGTAGGCTGTGGTCCTGAGCCCGGGGATGTGGAACTGGCAAACTGGATCGCGCCCATATCAAATGTTGGTCCGCGCTGTTTGGCATAAAAGTCAGTTGGGATACCGATGTCCATGGCGGCCTTAGCAGCGGGCGATAGACCGGAGGGAACGAACGTTTCAGGCTTATATCCCGGAGTACTCGCGAACTTAGGGTCACCCGTCTTATCGCCTGCGCTGCGGAAAGCAGTCGGAGGTAGGACTTTCCAGAGATTATTTTGGAACGTTAAGCCAACCGGGTTTTCGATGGTGGTAAGCCGATCCTGTGCCTGCCATACAATGTTGTTCGCGATCAAATTACCAGCCTGTGCGCCTTCATAGACAATGCTGATGGCCGCATTGGTACTGCCATACATGGTGTTGTAGGCAATTGTGGCACTCTTGAGACCGCCACCGGTCACACCATCTTCGGCGCCGTTATAGCGCACACCATGTTTACAGAATGCGATGATGTTGTTGAGCACTTTCGTGTTTTTCAGCCGGGCTCCCCAGCCATCGAAATATTCCTCGCCCATGCTGATACCGGATGCCGGCTGCCCACTGCGCTCGTAGCCGCTATTGGGTGTGCAATAGACGAAATTGCGTTCGATCAGAGCATTCTCGGAGTTTGTGTAAATATTGACCGAGTAGTTGTCGTACACTGTATTTCCGCGAATGGTAATGTTCGTGCCGCGCGTGCCCATACCTTCGCCGAAGTTGTTATAGATAATATTTCCCTGGATCAAAACGTTATCGCTGATACGGACCTTGATCGCGGAGCCCCAGCCGCCGGTGAGGATACGGGGCGCATTGGAGAGAACAGTGCGGTAGATTCGGCTGTTCAGGATTTTTACGGCGGCTGAGTTATTCGCCTGAATCCCATGATTTGAGCATTCGTGTACTACCAGACCGTTAACAGTGATGTTGCTGCCTAGCAGGTTCACACAGACATCGTTGGAATTCTTGACCTCCAACCCGTTGACCGTCACATAAGAGGCACGCACATCCATGCCAGCAGACGCCGTGTTTTGTCGATCGAGTACAACAGCTCCACCTGTTGGTTGAATCGTGATCCCAGCACTGCTGGTGCCACTTTTCGTGATCTTCAATTGTTCGGTGTATACCCCTGCGTAGATATTCAGTGTGCTCCCCGCTGTAAGCACATTGTTTGCCTTGGCAAACGTCTTGAATGGGGCGGAGGAGGTTCCAGGGTTGGCATCGTTCCCGGTCGGTGAGACATAATAAACACTCCCGGCCGCCTTTGTATGGATTGTGTTCCCCAGGATCATGACTAAGGCTATGATCATGCTTGCTATCCGGTAAATCATTTTGTTCATCGTTTTCTCCTTTGAGAAGCAATTGCCCATTACGCAATTACCTCAGGTTCATAAATGATGATGCTTAATGGCTTCGAGCTCGCGATTGACGAAAACGATGCACTGGTTGAACCACGACCTATGTTATGCAGAATAGAAAAAAACTAAATAGGAGTAGAGTACCGAAATCGTTGTCACTTCTGTAAGCGCATTACTCAGGTCATGCCTTAAATAAATCCATGATGAAAAATTTAAAGAAAGATTGCAAACGAATGACAAGATATGTCTAAACGATATATTCAACACGCTCTTTTCTCTTGGTTGTGTCTTCCGTTGTTTCAATCAATACATAATCGTTCATGTGTGAGTCATGATGAAAAAGTATCTTGCTCATGTTTATGATGAAGTTTCGATCATCGTTGGAATCAAAAACGGAGCACTAAAAGTGCTCCGTTTTCACTTACTTGCGAGACTTGCCTAACGTACGATCACTGCATCCACAGAACCGTTTGTGCGAGGGTCCGGTGAAACGAAGACCAGCTGCAGTGTGTGGGGTCCGAGAGGCAACTGGCCCGGATAGTCCCAGCGTGCTTTGTACGTGCTCTTGTCATGTCTTTGAGCAATAGTTCCTACCAGGGCGCCATCTACATAGACATCCATATTTCGATAACTTGGTCCTCCCTTATAGATCACACTAAAGGATTGGCCTGTGAAAGGGAACGTAACCGACGCACCGCTGCTGGACGTCCTTGCAAACGAACCGCCGTTTGCTGCGCCTTTGGACTCCTCCACCCAGCCAGCCGAGTAGACGAAGCCACTCTCTTTGTTATCGTAGATTGTTTCCGGCGGAGACCCAGGTTGATATGGTGTGCTGGTGGCTGTGGGTTGTTCAACTGGCGCAGGAACGGTACTGGCAAATTGGATCGCGCCTATATCAAACGAAGGTCCTCGTTTCTTGGCAAAAAAGTCATCTGCTACATCAATATTAGAAGCAGCGCCTGCAGCCGGAGACCCGCTGCTGGGCAGGTAACTTTCAGCGGTATAACCGGGCGCAGTCAGGAACAGTGGCTCTCCGAATCGATCACCGGGGCTGCCCAGGCCGGCGGGCGGTGCCGCTCTCCAGAGATTGTTTTGGAATGTCAACCCTACGAGGCTGTCGACGGCAGCAAGATTATTTTGCGCCTGCCAGATAATATTGTTGGCAATCAAATTGCCGGCTTGCTCGTTCCCATAGGCAATGCTAAGAGCTGAATTGGTGCTGCCATACATCGTGTTATAGGCGATAACCGCATTTTTAAGTCCGCCGACCATAAAGTCTTCAGATCCGTTATAACGCACGCCATGTCTACAAAAGGCAATGATGTTATTGAGCACTTTCGCGTTTTTCAGCCGGGCTCCCCAGCCTTCGAAGTATTCCTCACCCATGCTGATGCCGGATGCTGGTAGACCATTGCGCTCATAGCCGGTGTAAGGCTGGCAATAGACAAAATTCTTTTCGATCAACACATTCTCAGAGTTTGTGTAAATATTGACCGAGTAATTGTCATGCACCGTATTTCCACGAATGGTAATATTTGTGCCGCGCGTGCCTATACCCTCGCCATAGTTATAACCAATGTTGTTTCCCTGAATCAAAACATTATCGCTGATGCGGATCTTGATAGCCGAGCCCCAGCCCCCGGTGAGAATGCGGGCGGCATTTGAGAGCACTGTGCGATGCACGTGGCTATTGAGGATCCTTATATTCGAGGAGTTATTTGCTTGAATGCCATGGTTTGAACAATCATGTACTGCGAGACCATTGACAGTGATGTTGCTGCCTAACAGGTTCACACATATATCGCCGGAATTTAAGACTTCCAACCCGCTCACCGTCACATAGGATGCACGCACATCTAATCCTGCAGAGGGTACCCCTAGCATGTTGATTATGACCGGCCCACCGAACGGTTGAATCGTAATATCTGCACTGCTCGTGCCACTTTGCGTGATCTTTAGTTGTTCAGTATATACCCCTGTATAGATATTCAATGTGCTCCCCGCTGTAAGGACAGAGGTTGCCTTGGCAAACGTCTGGAATGGGGCAGAGGCCGTTCCAGCGTTGGCATCGCTTCCAAAAGGCGCAACGTAATAAACACTTCCAGCTGCCTTTGTATGAATTGTATTCCCCAAGATCATGACGAGTGTCATGATCAAACTTGCAATTTGGTATGTGATTTTTTTCATCGTTTTCTCCGGGAGAAGCAATCGCTTCCTGATGCATTGCTTCATGTTGGCTTGTTTAGAAATAATGTTTAATGGCGTTTCGTGCTGATTGGGAACGAAAACGACGAGAGTAAATCCGCCCAATCTTAGGCGAAACAGGCTAAAACTTCATGGGAAAGGAGTACTGATTTAGATAAGTTATGGATAATAATTTCAGAACAAAATTGCAATTGAATAACAATTTTTCGCCCCTTCAATTTCGTCGTCTTTATTTTCTCTACCGTGCTTATGCTATACTCGCGCATATGAGTGGCCAGCGTGCTTAGAGAAATTGTCGTTACATATCGATGTGGCTAGACCAAACATTGCCTCTGGTGTTTCTCACTCCTCCTGATTACACATGAATATCTTCCTTGCCTTCCTTTTTCCAGTCTTTGGCTATCTTTCCGGTTCACTTCCCTTTTCCATCTGGGTCACGCGCTATGTGAAAGGTGTGGACGTCCGCGATGCCGGTTCGGGACATGCGACGACGACCAACACCATCCGCCAGGCGGGATTTGGCTGGGGCGCGCTGGTTGCCGTCCTGGATGTTGCTAAGGGCTTGATCCCCACTTTGCTGGCCGTCAGATTTTCGAATGAACCATGGGTTGTGGCTCTCACCGCCGCGCTGGCTGTGGCAGGGCATTGCTGGCCGGCATTTGCTCAATTCAGAGGCGGAATGGGGATCGCTCCCTTTGGCGGTGCACTGTTTGCGGTGAACTGGTTTTCTGCCATTGTTGGACTGGGTTTACTGCTCACGCTTTTGTTGCTGCTCAGGCATGGTGCGCGGGCCAGCGTGCTTGCCGGGGTCCTGGTTGCGCCTCTCTTCTGGCTTTTCAACCTGCGTGGCATGGAGCTATGGATCGCTCTTGCCTGCGGTCTTGTCATGGCTTATCGCTTCCTCATCGACTGGAATCGCAAATATCGAGAGCTTTGGCTCGATCGGGAGAAACCGGGAACATGAAAATAGGTATCGTCACGGATTCAACCTGCGATATCCCGCAATCTCTGGTCGAGCAATATGAGCTGGAAGTGATCCCCTGCATTCTCGTCATGGATGGGAAAGAATACGTCGATGGACGAGACCTCACGCGAGACGAGTTCTATCGGCGACTGCCCTCACTTCAGGTGCAGCCGACAACTGCCGCGCCCTCGATCGGCGATTTCTCCGCCCGGTATGAAGCGCTCCTTTCCCGCGGCTGCGACCACATTCTCTCCATCCATGCCGCGGGCGCTCTAACCTCCATCTTGAACATTGCCCGCCAGGCGGCCAGCGACTTCCCGGACCGCGTCACGTGCGTGGACAGCACCTCGCTTTCCCTGGGCCTTGGTTTTCAAGTGCTCGCCGCGGCCGAGTCCGCCGAGCTCGGATTAAGAGCCGCACTGGAGGCAATCGAATCGACGCGAAGACGGCTTCAGGTCTTCGCCGCGTTGGACACAATGGAATATCTCAAGCGCAGCGGACGTGTCCCTGCCACAGTGGCCATGCTCGGGAGCCTGCTGAGCATCAAGCCGTTGATCGAGCTGATCAATGCCGAAGTGAAAGCCATTGGCGCCGCGCGGACGACAAGCCAGGCTAACAAAAGAATGTCT
>DATHTL010000069.1:0-6406 GCA_035463255.1 Anaerolineales bacterium
GCGAACCACATCGCCCAGATGGCATCCGGGGAGGCAAAGATCTGTTGCCGGTTCCCAAACTCATTGTTATCGCGACTCTGGCGTATCGGTTGGAGGACATCCAGGTCCTGAAGCGGCGATCCGTGCATGACGAAGCCGCGCCAGTCGCACAAATAGTTA
Organism: Anaerolineales bacterium; assembly: GCA_035463255.1. Lineage (GTDB taxonomy): Bacteria > Chloroflexota > Anaerolineae > Anaerolineales > Villigracilaceae > Defluviilinea. The sequence continues at coordinate 160 of DATHTL010000069.1, forward strand.
AGGAAGTCGCTCTTGGGATAAGGCAGGTTGTAGTCGATCAGGGTATTTGAACCGCGGTCTCGAGCAGAATCAAGCAGGCGGTCGAAGGCGATCCGCTTTTCCTCTGGCACAGGCAGGATTCTGCGGCGAATCGGCCCGATGGCAGAGCCATCCCGCCGGCGCTGAATCCTATACACGGTATGAAAGACAGGATCGGCAAGAAAATGAGGCAGAGGCATAGCTTGATTTTATTATAAAACTTCCGAAGCAGATGCTTCGGAAGTTGGGTTTTACGTGTAGGCCATTTCTTCCACACGCTGGCGCTTGAGCTGTCGTTTCAGCCTTCTGGAAGTGAGGAGGTTGTCCTGACGCTTTCTGGCAGAGCGAATGATCAGTTTCAGAAATTTCTGATGATCATAAACAGGATCGTGGATCAGTGAGAAATCCGCAGAGCCCGGTTCGTGAGGAGCGTAGAAGATGCCGCAATTCGGATTGATCTCGAGCATGTAAATGGTGCCATCGGCTGCCATGCGATAGTCACAGCGCGCGTAGCCATTGCCATTCATGGCCTTGAACACACGTGCCGTCTGGTCTCGCAAGACTTTTTCGATGCGCGCTTCCTTGACAGGAGCGACATTCATCTTCTCGTATTCCACCCATTTCATGTTGTAGTGTTTGAATGATTCACCCTGGGGGAAGATGAACTCGACCGGCTTGAAGGTGATGGGAGCATTCGGGTCATCCGGGTTCTCTGCGATCAGGCAGGTAAACTCGCGCCCTTCGATAAATTCCTCCAGGAGCGCGCGTCCAAACTCCTCGATCTCGCGCTCGGTCTGCACTTTGAGCTGCTCGAGGTTTTCGCAGCGCGACTCCCGCCGGATGCCAATACTGGCATAGCCATGCGGCGGCTTGACGAGAACCGGAAAGCGCAATCGTTTTGCCACGCGCTCTACATCCTCGGCGCGATCGATCATCACCCAATTCGGCGTAGGCACATTGACCTTCTTTGCATACGCCTTCATCTCCTGGCGGGAAGGATCAAAGAAAGCAGAGTCAGCGCCGGTAAAGGCAACGCCTAACTTTTCCATGATCTGCACGAGCCCAATGCCTGAGAGGGCGTCGTCGGGTGTGCCATCGCATAAGTTGAAGAAGACGTCCACCCCTTCATTCAGCAGATCGCGCAATTGTCTTTCAACGTTCTTTGGATTTACCTGATAATGTTTCCATTTATATCCATTCATGTGTGCCGAAGGATCGTAAGGAACATCATTCGGATCAGGTATGCTTGAGAGTACACAGAGATACATGTCGAGTCCTTTTCCTAGTTAATCAATCAAGTTCTTAGTCGTTGATGTTGCATGAACCTGATTGCGTTGCATGTTATGTCATCGATAAAGTCTGTGTTGATTTATATTCAATGAATTGATTCATTTAATATATTCTTATATGCAACGTTGTTGATTGTATCTATTAATGGATTTATGTAAAGGTTTTTGATGTTATATAAGTTTAAAATTTTGTTAGTGTTTCATTTGATTCATCAACAAAAATTTTTATTGAACACACTTGCATCATTATGTTTATCATGGCTCGATATGTCTTTTCATAACAAGCATGGTTTGTTTCATCATTATCAACGTATGAATGACTCAATTGTTATATGCTCAACACCATCTTGTTTGTATGATCGCATTGTTGGATAACTGTCTCTCTATGTTCAACGAACATACGCTTCATCTTATGGATTGATATAAAAGGCAGTAAAATCTTCAAGAGGACACGATGACACTGCATTCTGAAATCTTTGAACAACCTGAGCGACTGGCTTCCCTTCTCGAGGGACAAAAGCAAACAGTGCTTGCAATTACCGATGCGATCCGAGCGCGTGATATTCAATATGCATTTCTCGCGGCGCGTGGCACGTCGGACAATGCGGGTCGCTATGCAAATTATCTGTGGGGTGCACAAAATGGTATTCCACTTGCACTGGCCACTCCTTCCCTCTTTACCTACTATCAAAGTCCGCCGCGCTTAAGAGGGGCGCTGGTGATCGGCGTCTCGCAATCCGGTCAATCGCCGGATATTGTCAGTGTCATCGAAGAGGGACACAGACAGGGATGTCTGACGCTTGCGATTACCAACGCTCCCGATTCGCCGCTTGCACAGGCTGCGGATCTTGTCCTCGATATTCGAGCAGGGGAAGAGAAAGCTGTGGCAGCCACGAAAACGTATACAGCCGAGCTGATGGCAATTGCCATGCTCTCGGCTGCACTGCAGGATGCAGAAGAGCGCTGGCATGAATTAAGCGCTGTTTCAGATTGGGTCAGGCAAACGCTGGCTCTCGATGAGACCATTGCGCAGATGGCGCAGCGCTATCGTTACATGAGTCGCTGCGTTGTGCTGGGGCGCGGATTCAATTATGCGACCGCGTTCGAATGGGCGCTCAAGCTCAAGGAGCTCACGTATGTGATCGCCGAGCCTTATTCATCGGCAGATTTCCAGCACGGTCCTATCGCGATGGTAGAAGGCGGATTCCCCGTTCTGGCAGTGGCGCCTACTGGCAAAGTCCAGGACTCCATGCGAGACATCCTGACTCGTCTCCGCAAGCAGCAGGACGCAGAGCTGGTGGTGATTTCAGACGATGAAGAAGTACTAACGCTTGCACAGTCACCCATCCCCCTCCCGCCTCAGATTCCCGAATGGCTGACGCCGTTGGTGAGCATTATCCCCGCCCAGCTATTTGCCTGCCACCTGACCGGCGTCAAGGGATACGATACCGAGAGGCCGCGCTCCATTACGAAGGTGACAGAGACGCACTAATTTACATGTCATTGCGAGGGCATCCTGAGCCTGTCGAAGGACGCCGAGCGCAGTCGAAAGAGCCCGAAGCAATCTCCAGTTCAGTCCAGTCCCATTATCATTTGGTTTTACTCATATAAGAGGAGATTGCTTCGTCGCAGCCAGCGCTCCCCGCAACGACATCAACCAACTCTTTTTGACATCAAGATATCCGGCTTGCCGCGCCCATTGGCATCGGGGACGACGCCGGTGATGGTGTAGCCCATCTTCTGGTAGAACTCAATTGGATGGTTCTTCAGGTTGCGGATATCGCGCACTTTTTCCCACAGGTTTTCGTATAGGTCTACATTAGAGAGCGAAGTCATCTCGTCTTCATCATCGCTGCCCAGGGTGATGGTCAAACCGCCCCTTGCGCGCACCTGTCCCTCGAGATCCTCGACCAGCGCGCGGCCGATGCCGTGTCCCTGTAACGCCGGCTGGACGGCCAGCGGGTGAAGCTCCCAGACGTTCCCATCATAGCCCGGGATCCCGCCGATGATCCCGAGCAGATTCCCCGCTTCGTCCACCGCCGCCCGGCAGATCCGGTCAGCGCTCAGCATTTCATGAACCTCCTCCAGACCCTCCTCCAGAGTTGGCCACGCATCGGGCCAGTGCTCAGAGAACGCATCCACCATCAGCTGCGCGGCCTGGTGTATCAGTTCTTCATGATCCGGTTGAAGCGCAATGATTTTCATTCTCAACAGCTAGCCTCCATAGGGCTCACAGCCATAAATTGAGTATAGCAGCCTGTTGGGTGGACTTTTCTACGAATACTTCATGATCTCGCACGAGGGTGGCAGGCTTGCCTCCCAGATCTTGATCCCAGAGTTTTCCACGCAAGAAGATATTCATGCCATAGCTTGCACCACTGGATCGAATACGTCCCGCCAGTGAGTATTTTTCCCATGCCTGTCCTTCGGTGATGTTTCGTATATCGTCGATATCCACATCCGCGGGTGCCTGCCAGCCGTCATAGCCGGGCCATGGGCGGTCCCACAGGCGCGGCTCCAATGCCTCATACGAGGGCACTGCGAGAAGTTCGATCCCCTGCTCGTTCAACCGGGCATGGGCCTGCGGAAACCACGAGTCCGCACAAATGAGCACACCCAGGCGGCCGGCGGGTGTATCAAAGGAGGGAATATCGCTTACTGGAGCCGGGGAGATGAACGGCAGCTCCCTTGAAGTCGGGAATGCCTTGTAGATCGGTTGTGAATGAAGCGTGCCATCGGGTTTGCAGACGATGCTCACATTGCGGAGTGGTCCGCGATTCGAGACCAGACGCCCATCAGAGATTCGCGGCGCCGGCAATATGATTGATCCCGCAACGATTGTGACTGAATAATGCTGCGCAAGTTGAGAGAAGACCATCTGATAACTCTCTGCCATCTGCTCTGCTTTCATTCGAAAGATCGCCGCTTCCGCCCTGCCTTTTTCTCTGGTCTTGAGAAAATGGATGCCGAATGCCAGAAAATGATGTAAGACCAATGCCCGTTGTGCTATTGCCAGTGTTGGCGCCTCGAATATTTTCCTGCTTTCATTTATCAGGATCAGCCACGTACCAATATATTCCGGGAACAGCACTATCGTTTTTTCGTTCAACCAGCCTTCGTGCTGTGCCGCGAGCAGATACGCCTCCAGCTTATTGGAAAGAGATTCCTGCGACTGATAGTCGAGTGGAAGCATGTAAGGTTCGATGCCGAGAATGTTTCCACGATCACGCGCATGGCCATATTGATGCAGGTGAGGACGAGCCAGATCCTTTAGTCGGATATTATTCATAAAGCGACAGGGAGCCAACCTCGTTGCCCAGATCACATCCAAAACTGCGGCAGGTATTCTCGATAAGTGGTTAGATAATCATCGAGGATTTTCTCTGCTGTATGGATATCTCTGATCACGGGATCGAGCAATAAGCATTGCAGCGCTTTCGTCCGAGATCCCTCTACGGCAGCGTCCACACATAACTGAGCAGCCGTCGTCTCACGGCGTAAAAGCTCGGTGATTGGTTCAGGAAGCGCACCCATGTGCACTGGATGAATCCCGGCGCCGTTCACGTGCACGGGTGTTTCCACAGTACAGCCATACGGCATATTTTCAATCTGCCCTCTATTGGGAAGATTCGCGGCGAGGTGATAATGACTGCCCGCAGCCGCCACGTTCTCGATCATTTCGAGCGCGCCTTCTGAATCGGTATGGAGGAGATGCTCGATCGGTTGTCCACCATTTGCCATTTCAGACACGCGCTGCAATCCGGCGCCGCGGCCTGACTCGTGTGCATCCCATTCATATAAGCGAATGTTGTAAAGCTCCCAGGGTTTCGTTTCTGAATCGGAGAGCCAAGGCAGATATTCGCACAGATGTGTATCGCCAGGTATGGGGAACAACTCGAAGGCAGAGAAGACATCCCGCGTCAACGGCTCAAAGCTCGGGTCGAGTTCAAAGAATCGCTTTCGGAATAACGGATACAAGTCCTCGCCCGTGCGACGGTCATGGACGGAGAGCATCCAGGTAAAGTGATTCAATCCGGCGGCGCGAATATCAACGAGGGGGACAATCTGCTGTTTCACGCGATGTTGCCCGGCGAATTGATCGATGGCAGCGTGCATGCCCGTTAATTCCTCAGGAACCTCGATGCCCAGATCTTTTGCAAGCGCAACACCGACCATCACATAGCCGATATAGATCTGATGGCATAACCCAACGGCTTTGATCTTGCTGTGACGATTGACTGCATCACAGATGCGCACCATCGGGTTGGTAAAGTTGATAAACCATGCATCAGGGCAGGCTTCTTCCATGTGATGCGCAATATGCATCACTGGACCGATGTTGCGGGCTGCATGTGCAAACCCACCGGGGCCGCCATTTTCGGCATAGGGCTGACGGACGCCATACTTAAGCGGAATCTCGAAATCTTTCTTCCATAGATCTTCACGCGAGCCCGCTTCAATGGCGCTAACAACGAAGCTGCTGCCAGGCAATGCTTCTTGATGATTTGTATGGGAGGTAATGTTAAATTGGGCATCCCATTCCCGGTTAAGTCGATTTGCCAGGCGGGTCACAGCATCCAGGCTCGCTGCATTGCGGTCCACGAGCGCGAGCGTAGAGCCGCACAGGTGTTTCGAGCGCATGATCGCCGAGAGGGTATTTTCGCCAAAGGATGCCGAGCCGGCGCCAATGACGGTGATTTTGGTTGGATGAGACATTCGTACTCCTGTATAGAGTCTTTTAGTATTGCTCACTTAAGAGTGAAACGCGGCGATTATAAATCATCCGTCCATTAACCCCAATCCACATTTAAGTATCTTTACATTGAATTTACTTCCATCGAGGGTGCCAGAATAACCTGAGAGTTACAAGTCCCCGCTAGATGAATAAATCCCTCAAAGGGTGTTTTTTATTTCGCCGGTTTGTTCCTCTTACAATTATT
>DATHTL010000070.1:0-35080 GCA_035463255.1 Anaerolineales bacterium
AAAAGGTCGCGGAAATATTACATTTTCTTCCGCTTCAGAACAATTGGTATTTGATGTTCAACATCTCCTTTTACGCTTAGGGATTATCTCACGTACTCGTTATAAGTCGGTTTGCCTGCATGGGAAGCACTTTGACTCATGGCATTTGGCAATTCTAGATATCCGAAGCAAGCGTTTATTTTGGCAGACCATTGGCAAGCACATGGTTGGGAAACGAAAACAAGCTGTCGATGTTTGGTACGCGGCCAATCAGGATAGCAAATATAACACCAATGATGATTTGCTTCCTATTGAGGCCTGGGCACATATCAACCACGAAAGACTTGCAATGGGGAAATCCTGGAATGCAGTACGCAATGCCTGCATCATATCTTCTGACCGCAAACGAGAGATCAGCCGTGACAAGACGTCTGCCATTGGTGAATTTTTATCATCACCCGGACTCGTAGAGGCGGCAACTTCCGATCTATATTGGGATCGTATTGTGGCGATTGAGCCCGTTGGCGAAGCGGAGACATTCGACTTGTCAATGGATGGTGAACCAAATTTCGTTGCCAACGATATTGTGGTACATAATTCATTCGCCTACCTTGTCCCTGCCGCGTTGTTCGCGCTGCAAAATAATACACGCGTGGTCGTCTCGACGAACACGATCAATTTACAAGACCAGCTTATCCAGCGTGACTTGCCCAACCTCTGCCAGGCGCTCGACCTGGACTTTCGATTCGCCGTCCTAAAAGGGCGCTCGAACTATCTCTGCCCGCGCCGGCTGGAGAACCTGCGCCATTACGGCCCACGAACCACCGATGAAATGCGGGTGCTGGCCAAGGTGATGGTCTGGCAACTCAACAATCAGAGCGGGGATCGCAGCGAGTTGAATCTCACGGGCCCCGCCGAGCGCGAGGTCTGGGTACGCGTCTCAGCGGAGGATGACGCCTGCACCACCGAAACGTGCATCAAGCGCACGGGCGGCGCGTGCCCATTCCACCGCGCCAAGACCGCTTCCCAGTCCGCGCATGTTCTGGTCGTCAACCACGCCCTGCTCCTCTCGGATGTCGCCACGGGAAGCAAGGTGCTTCCGGAATATGCACATCTGATCATCGACGAAGGACATCATCTCGAAACCGCCACGACCAACGCCATGTCGTTCAAACTCAACCAAAATGATCTCGAGCGGATGATGAAGGAGGTCGGCGGAACGAAAGCGGGGGTGCTGGGCCGTTTGCTTGCGGAGAGCCAGGAGGCGTTGCGTCCCGCGGACTTCGGCCTGCTCCAGAAAGGCGTCACCCGCGTCACCGACATGGCGTTCCGCATCGAGCAGATGAACCGCTCGTTCTTCCAGATTTTAGGAGAGTTCGCACGCTTGCAGCGCGAAGGACAGCCACAGTCCAACTACTCGTGGCAAATGCGCGTGCTGTCCTCTACACGGACGTTGCCCGGCTGGGATGAAGTGGAGATCGCCTGGGACGCCACGAGCGAAACGCTGCGCATGTTGCTGGTCTCTCTGGAAGAAATTTACCAGGCTGGCTCGGAGCTATACTCAGAAGGTTATGAAAACCTCGAAGACGTGATGGGAGATATCAGCAGCGTGGCGCGGCGCATCACGGAAGCAGAAATGAACATCACCGGCATGATCGGCAAGCCCGCACAGGGCATGGTGTACTGGATTGAAGTGCAACCGAATGGCAACCGGCTTTCGCTGAACGCCGCACCGCTAAGCGTTGCTGCATTGGTCGAAAAATATCTCTGGCATGAGAAGCGCTCTGTGATCCTCACCTCCGCCACTCTCACCGCGCATGGCGAATTTCAGTACCTGCGCAACACCCTCGGCGCGGATGAAGCGGATGAGATGCAGCTGGGCTCACCGTACGATTACGAAAGCGCGGCGCTGCTTTACATTGCAAATGACATCCCGGAGCCGAATGTCAACGGATATCAACAGTTACTGGATCGCACGCTCGTTTCCACAGCCAAAGCCACTGGCGGACGGATGCTGGTGTTGTTTACATCCTACGCGGCTCTAAAGAAGACTTCCCAGGCCATTACCGGCCCGCTGGCGCGCGAAGATATTTATGTATATGAGCAGGGAGATGGCGCATCCCCCAACGCGCTGCTCGAATCCTTCAAAGCCACGGACCGCGCCGTGCTGCTCGGCACGCGTTCCTTCTGGGAAGGTGTAGACGTGCCCGGCGATGCATTATCCATCGTGGTACTGACCAAGCTGCCCTTCGACGTCCCCACCGATCCGCTGATCGCAGCGCGTTCTGAAATGTACGAAGATGCCTTCCAGCAGTTTTATCTGCCTGAAGCCATCTTAAAATTCCGCCAGGGATTTGGGCGATTGATCAGAACGGCATCCGATCGAGGCGTGGTTGCGATTCTCGATCGCCGCGTTCTGACGAAACAGTACGGGCCGCTATTCATTGAATCCCTGCCGCGCTGTACTGCCCGCAAGGGACCAGCGATGAGTCTGGCGGGCCAGGCGGCGAAGTGGCTGGGGATGTAAAGCGTTCCCTCGTTCGTGCTAAAATCTTTTCGAGATGATCACACTCGCTGAGTTCTTTGAGCTCAACCAGTCCATTATTTATTTTGCGTATGGATTGGTCTTTTTTATTTTGGGCTTTGCCATTATTCTCCAGACCCGCCAAAGCTCACGGCTCGACCTGGCAAGAAGCCTGAGATGGCTGGCGGCATTCGGCATCGCGCATGCCTTTCACGAATGGGGAGATTTGTTCATCCCTATACAGTCGAACTATTTAAGTCCTCAGATCATGCAGTTCTTGTATATGCTGCATTTGATGTTGTTGGCCATTTCTTTTGCATTTCTGTTTGAATTCGGACTGACACTTTTCTATACGGGGCAACGAAGGCCGTGGATTCACTGGCTAACCGTAATGCTGTTCATGATCTGGTTGATCACCATATTTTTCATTCCCCCTGCCGCTATCTCTGATGAGCATCCCTGGCGACACACAGCCAATGCATTGGCGCGTTATATCATTGGCCTACCCGGAGGATTCCTGGCAGCCTACGGGCTGCGACAGCACACCATGCTCCGAATCAAACCGCTGAACGTTCCCAGGATTGTGCTTACGTTACAATTTGCCGGGATCGCACTGGGTGCCTATGCTTTGTTTGCCGGGGCAATCCCACCATCGGTTCCCTTTTTTCCGGGAAACGTGATCAATCAGGAAACATTTACAGCATGGATCGGAATCCCTCCACTTGTGTTTCGTTCGCTGACGGGCCTGGTCATCGCGGTGGCATTGATACGAGCGCTGGAGATCTTCGACGTGGTGACGCAACGTCGCATCGAGGAGCTGGAGCAAAGCCAGATTATCACTGCGGAGCGTGAGAGGCTGGCCCGCGAATTGCATGATGGAGCCATCCAAAAAGTTTACACGGCCGGGTTGCTGGTTGAGTCCGCTTCCCGGCTGGCAGATTGGCAGAGTGAGATTGGCGCACGGCTGGACAAATCGGTGACCGTCTTAAATGACGCGATTGTGGACCTGCGCCGCAACCTGGCTGAACTTCATTCTGGTTCGACACCGGCCACTGAATCGCTTCCGACCCTCTTGCGAAAAATGGCGGAGGATCCACACTATGCATCCATGGTGGATATCAATTTGGACATAGATCAGTTAACTGAGAATAAACTTTCCCCCATGCGCGCCAGTCACGTCTTCGCCATTGTGAATGAAGCGCTCGCCAACACCGTCCGGCATGCGGAGGCTCAAAACGTACAGATCCATGCACGGGATCTGGGAACGCAACTGCAGATTGAGGTCAGGGATGATGGCGTGGGAATCCCACCGGAGCTAAAAGCAGGCTACGGGCTCCGCAATATGCGTGACCGCGCCCGTCTCTTGAACGGCGATCTAAAGTTTGTCACCAATAAAGGCACAATCGTGACACTTACCATCCCATGGGTAGATCAATAAATCATGAAAAAGACGCGCATATTGCTTGTAGACGATCATGACATTGTACGGCTCGGTTTGATGACGCTGCTCAATGACCAGCCGGATATGGAAGTCGTGGGCGAGGCAAGCACCGCGGGCGAAGCAGTGAAAGCGGCTGAAGGGCTGCAACCCGATGTGGTGCTCATGGATATTCGTCTGCCGGGAGAAGGTGGTATTGAGGCGACGGCCCAAGTGACAAGACGGGTGCCTCAAAGCAAAGTGGTCATGGTGACGTCCTTTGCCGATGATGAATTGGTGGTTCGAGCGATCCGTGCAGGAGCGGTGGGGTATGTTTTAAAACAAGTTGGCAACGAAGAATTATTGCGTGCGATTCGTGCCGCGGCGCGCGGCGAGGCTTTGCTTGACCCATCCACGACTGCCCGGCTGTTGAGCCGCGTGCGCGAAGCCGAGCGCAAAGCGGAAGAAGATGCCTTCCGCGACCTTTCAGACCGCGAGATGGATGTGCTTGTGCATCTTGCCAAAGGCAAGACGAATGCCGAAATCGGCGCGCTTTTAAATTTGAGTGAAAAGACTGTTGGGAATTATGTGAGCAATATGTTTGAAAAACTGAATCTAAACAATCGCATCGAGCTGGCTGCCTATGCCTATCAGCATCACTTGTTTGAGCGGATGGGAAAGGAGTAATCCGTTTCGTCGTGGAATCAAAGAGCCCGGAGCATTTGCTTCGGGCTCTGTTTATTTCGTTATCTAAAATTTCCTACTCTTGCGGCATGAAGACGAAGGGGGTCACACCATTCTGGAAGGCATGGCGAACCTGGGCATTCTCGAAGACTGCCAAACCAAAGTAATACGTGCCGGCGAGGTCAGAGAACTGGACATCGGTTTCGGAGCCGGTGGTCAGCGCGCGGCTGAACTCGATCGTCCAGACGCCATCTTTCCACTTCCAGGCAGCGGAGATATCACCGCGGTCGCCAACGATCGGGGACTTGAGGATACCAGGCAGGTAGGAACCAACCGGGAGGGCATCGAGGCCTGCCTGATCGATAGCGACCTTTTCACTGTCGAGGATGTAACCAGGAGCACCCGTCGTGGTGTCAACCGAATCAGAGGTGAAGGCTGGTGCAGTCTTGTCTTCAGTCGCATTGTCTGCATAACCACCAGATTCCTTCTCGTCACTCTTGCGGCCAGCCTCCTTGGCTTTCTCTGCATCGAAGCGAGTCGAATCGAGGTATTGATCGTCAATCTGTCCATCATTGCGTACTGATTTCCAGTGCCAGATATCGCCTAACTCGCCTTCGGCAGAGGTGTACTTGTTGCCGTACGGTTTGACGTCAGAGTTCTCACCGGCATGGCACGCCGTGAAACAACCAGCGGTTTCGAAGTTTTTGATGCTATTATTGATCGACCAGATCATGGAGAACTTGTCTTCATAGACGGTGTTGTTATCGCCGCCTTTGTCGTTCTCGTCCTTGACGATTTTCCACGAACCATCTTCCTGTTTCTGCCAGGGGGAACGGAACCAGGATTCGGTCGGGTCGGCATAGCTCAGAGTGAAGTAAACAGTGTCGCCATTGTAAACAGCCTTCAGCGTGGCTTCGGTAGAGAAGTTGTTATATCCGCCGGCAACAGGAATGGTAATTTCCTGTGCTTCTACCCAGGCTGCATCATCGGCAACGCCATCCAGTTCGGGGGCAGCATCGACAGGGTAGGCAACCAAAGCGCCTTCAGCGGCTTCGAAAGCAGGAGCGGGCGGCTCGGTGGCCGGCGCTTCCGTAGCAGGGGGTTCTGTGACGACAGGTGCTTCGGTCGCAGCTTCAGTGGGTGCAGCGGTGGGTTCGGGGCTTCCGCCACAGGCAGCCAGCACGAGCGAGGCAAGCACGAGCAAAGAAATCAGGTAGATCAGCTTCTTCATACAAACTCCTTTGAAAGTTGTGATGTTGAGAGTAGGCTCAAAGCATCTTAAAGGTGATTCCGTTCCTTCCCTTGATTTGAAACGGAGAATTCAGCTGTATTTTAGGGAGTTTGACTTGAAGGCGTTAGAGGTATCCTCCCCTATTTCAATAGGGGAAGATGAGCGGATTTTCTAGCAGGCACTATTGTCACAAGCATCCATCCTTAGTAAAATCACGCCACTATGCTAAACAAAGTCGCCATTGTCACCGATAGCACTGCCTATCTCCCCAAAGAATGCCTAAAACAATATAACATTTCCGTCGCACCCCTGAGCGTCATCTGGGGTGACGAGGTTTACCAGGATGGCGTGGATATCCTGCCGAGTGAGTTCTATAAGCGCCTGGCGGAATCCAAAGTGCTGCCCACCACGTCGCAAGTGATGCCGGCTGTGATGAAGCTCACCTTCGAGTCCCTGCTGCTCCAGGGTTACGATGTGCTAGGCATTTTTGTATCTTCCAAGATCTCCGGCACGGTCCAATCCGCGATCCAGGCGCGCAGCATGCTGCCTTATGCTGCAGAGAATATTGTCATCGTCGATTCCCTGTGGACCACCATGGCAATGGGCTGGCCCGTCCTGACTGCGGCTCGTGCCGCAGAGGCGGGCGAAAGTCTCGCCCAATGCCAGAAGGCCGCGGAACACGCCTGTGCGAATAGTGGGGTCCTGTTCGTGATGGAAACGCTCGAGTTCATGCGGCGCGGAGGTCGCATTGGCGGCGCGCAGGCATTGCTGGGCACGGTTTTGAACATCAAGCCGGTGCTGGAAATGCGCGATGGGCGGATCGAAGCGGTCGAGAAAGTGCGCACCAAGCAGAAAGCGGTCCAACACATGTTGGAGGTAGTGAGTGAACGACTCAAGGGTAAGGCAAACATCCGCCTAGCCGTTACTCATGCGAATGCCGACGCGGAGGCATCGTCATTGCTTGAAGTTGCGAAGGCAATGCTGAATCCAATTGAGACTATGTCTTGCCCGCTGAGCCCTGTCATCGGCACGCATGTGGGACCCGGGACAGTTGCTCTGAATTTCATGAGCGGAATTGCATAACCTGTTTATCCCCTATAGGTTAGTCTTAGTAAATAAAAATCCAATTTCATAAGCGAAGGAGCTTGACATTTTTCAGTTCCTGGTTAAAATGTAACCATTGTTACATTTGGAGAAAACGAATGGATCGCTCTCGCTTGACCGGAATGCCTGCTTTCACCATCCTGTGGTTTGGTCAAGTCGCATCTTTGATTGGAACAGCTCTATTTTCCTTTGCGATCGGGATCTGGCTGTACCAGCAAACCGGGCTGGCGACCACATTCACGACCATGATCTTCTTCTCGAACATACCAAGAATCGTGCTCAGCCCGTTCGCGGGCGTATTGGTGGATCGCTGGAACCGGAAACTGACAATGATGGTCAGCGATCTGGCGGCCGGCATTGCGACCATCATCATTCTTATGCTGATGTGGAGCGGCTCGCTGGAAATCTGGCATTTATATGTGTTGATGGCTTTTTCGAGCGCGTTTGAATCGTTTCAATTTCCAGCCTTTTCGTCATCCATTACATTGTTGGTAGAGAAGAAACACTTCGCACGGACCAGCGCGATGATGTCGCTGGCGGAGGAAGGTTCTCGTGTGCTGGCACCAATACTGGCGGCAGCATTGATCGTCGTGGTCAAGTTGGAAGGGATCATCCTGATCGATGTAATCTCCTTTATCGTGGCAATTGGAACATTACTGCTTGTGCCAATCCCGCAACTCCCCCAGACGGAAACCGGCAAGAAAGCTAGGGATGGGATCCTGAAGGACTCCGTTTATGGCTTTCGTTATTTTCTTGCTAACCCGAGCTTGCTGGGTCTGCAAATAAACTTTCTCATGGTCAATTTACTGGCAATGGGTGTGGCGTTGCGCACACCTATGATTCTGGCACGGACAGGGAACAATGAAACTATCCTTGGGACAGTCGCGTCGATTACAGCAATTGGTGGTGTTACCGGCGGCCTTGTGATGAGTATCTGGGGCGGGCCCAAACGAAAAATACTCGGGGTATTGGGGGGGTTACTCCTCGTCAACGTGGGGCGCGCCGGGATGGGACTGGGACACGAAGTCATCGCCTGGTCAATTTCAGGATTCTTCTCTGTATTTTTTATCGCGGTCTGCAATTCATCCAACCAGGCGATATGGCAGGCGAAGACGCCTCCAGATGTACAGGGGCGCGTCTTTGCGGCGCGACGATTTACGGGCCAGCTTTCGATTCCATTAGGAGCTTTGATCGCGGGCCCCCTGAGCGATCGGTTGTTTGAACCCGCAATGACTGTGGATGGAAACCTTGCCCCCATTTTCGGAGGACTGGTTGGCACCGGTCCCGGCGCAGGCATGTCGCTTCTGATCTTGCTCGCCGCGATAATTGGCATTCTTGTGCCAGCCATAAGCTATGCCATACCCACTTTTAGGAATATCGAAGACATTATCCCTGATAATGATATTGTTTCGTCTCCTGTATCAAAATCTACAGAAATCGTCCGCGATGAACCAAAAGAGTCGGCACCGAGACTATCAACAAAATGACCAGCTGGCTCCTCCTTCACTACAAACTCCCCAGCAAGCCTTCCGCCCTGCGCGTGTACATCTGGCGGAAACTAAAACGCCTCGGCGCAATCCTTCTCCATGAAGCAATCTGGGTACTTCCTGATCAGCCCCGCACCGCAGAACAGATTCAATGGCTTGCGGCTGAAATCGAAGAGATGGGCGGGAATGCCTGTTACTGGAGAGCAAGCAGCCTTTTGCGAGCGCAGGAAGAAGCCATTACGCATCAATTTCAGGCGCAGGTGGACGCAGTGTATTCCGATCTTTTGAAGCAGCTTGAAAAACCGAGGCCCGATTTACAGGAAATTTCACGCGCCTACCAACAGGCACTGTCCCAGGATTTCTTTCAATCAAAACTCGGGGCACTCGTTCGCGAAAAACTCACCTCAAAACGCGGAGAACGATCATGAAATGGGTAACATGGAAAGACATCGGCGTGGACCGGATGGCATGTATATGGCTCATTCGACGTTGGATCGATCCAGCCGCCGAATTCTCATTTTTGCCTGTGGGCGAGAAGCCCCTGCCCGAGCACGGCGAACCCTTTGACATCCCGGGCGCGCGCTATTCCCATCACGGGGGTCATTGTACATTTTACGCACTCCTCAATGAGCAAAAACTTCAAGACCCCGTCCTGAAGCGGATTGCACAAATGGTAGATGAGGCAGATGAAGTTCAAGAAGTCACAGTTGAGCCCGCTGGGCTGGGTCTCGATTTGATTTGCCGTGGACTGAGACAAATCAGCAAGGACGATTTCGAAGCTTCAGAACGCGGCAGCCTGATCTATGATGCTCTCTATGCTCAATTGAAATCTGAATTCACACCATCAGGCATTGATGCAAGTTAATCAGCTTCTTTATTTATCGACATTCATTAAGGAAAGAAAATGAAGCATAATCCGAGGATAGTCTTTGTATGTGAGCATGGCGCGGCGAAAAGTATTCTAGCCGCGACATACTTTAACCAGCTCGCCAGCCAGATGGGGTTGGACATCCGGGCGATCGCGCGCGGGACAAACCCCGACGATGCATTATCACCGCAAACAGTCACTGGGCTCGCCAAAGATGGTTTGACGCCGGCTGAATCCACCCCACAAAAATTGACAGAAGCCGATCTAGAATCTGCTCAACATGTGATCGCTTTCTGTGAGCTGCCGGCTGGAGATCAATCGCAAATCACCGTCCAGCGTTGGGATGACGTGCCCCCGGTAAGCGAGAACTACGAACAGGCGCGTGATGTGATCGTGAACCGTATCCACCAGTTGTTAGAACGTTAGGGCATAGTCATTGAACACCGAACAACCAGATCTCGAGTTCAATATTCCACACCAATCTCTTCCGAGTCTATTTTTGCGCTTCCTGCGATTTGGATTCCTTGCCTGGGGCGGCCCCGTCGCGCAGATCGCCATGATCCGCCAGGAGCTGGTGGAAGAGGAAAAGTGGATCAGCCCGGCAAAGTTCAATCGCGTCCTCTCCGTGTATCAGGCCTTGCCCGGGCCTGAGGCACATGAACTTTGTGTGTATTTCGGGATGATCGCAGGCGGGCGGCCTGGTGCGCTGCTAGCAGGTCTCGGCTTTATGCTGCCGGGCTTTGTGCTGATGCTGGTGCTTTCCTGGTTCTATGTGGCCTATGGGATTCACTCACCTCTCTTTCAATCAGTTTTTATCGGAATGCAGCCTGCGGTCGCCGCCCTCATCATCCGCGCCGTGCACCGGATCGGCGGTCATGCCTTGCATCAGGATGCCTGGCTCTGGGCGATTGCTTTTTTCGCAGGAATCGCTCAGCTACTGGAGTTGAATTTTCTTGTTACGCTGCTTGCCGCTGGATTCGTATATGCACTCGCACAGCGCCAGCAAAAAGGTCTAGCGCTCGTCCTTACAGCCGGATTTTTGATTTGGCTCGTGTTCCTGGGGATTTCCGGGATGCAAACAGCCCAGGATGTACAAGCCTCAGCCACATCAGCGACAGCGCCCGCTTCTCTCCCGACCTTGTTCTGGTCCGGTTTAAGAAGCGGACTCCTCACCTTTGGCGGCGCATACACGGTGATTCCCTTCCTCCAGCGCGACGCCGTGGAGGTCGGCCGTTGGATGACAAACGCTCAGTTCCTGGATGGACTTGCGCTTTCGGGACTCTTGCCCGCGCCCCTGATCATCTTCTCCACGTTCGTAGGATATATCGGCGGTGGTCTGCTAGGAGCCATCTTGATCACGATCGCCATCTTTGCCCCGGCGTTTGCCTTCACGATGATCGGGCACAACCATCTTGAACGACTAATGGACAATCAGGCGGCACACGCATTTCTTGACGGCGTGACGGCGGGTGTGGTTGGCTTGATCAGCGCAACCGCGCTGGGTATCTTGATCGAGACGGTAGTTGGCATTCACGCCTGGATTATTTTCAGCCTGGCTTTAATTACTCTCTTTGTATCAAAGTCAAAATGGATCATTGCGGGCATTATCCTGACTGCCGGTTTGTATGGATTGATATTTCTGTAACAAAGGAGCTCCCTATGAAATGGATCACCCGCTCACATATCCACGTGGACCGCGTGGCTTGTCCCTGGCTTATCACGCGTTTCATCGATAGCGAAGCTGAGTTTTTGTTCGTGCCTAAGAGTGAAATTGACAGAATTGCGCAAGAAACAGGTGCGATACCCTTCGACGCGCCGGGTGTGGAGCTTGGTCATCACCAGGGTCGCTGCTCATTCGAATCTATTATTTTGAGATATGACTTGAAAGATGCAGGCTTATTGCGATTGGCAAAGATCGTCCATGCGGCGGATATTGCCGAAGATGTCGATTCCGATCCTATCGCACGTGGTCTCGAAGCGATTGCATCGGGGTATAGCTTGCGTTTTCCTGACGATCTGGAAAACCTGGAACACCAGTTTGAAGTCTATGACTCGCTGTATGCGTGGTGCCGGCTACACGTCGCAAACGTGTAGCTCAAGCTCGCAGGCTTGCAGCCTGATAATCATCGATGTCCTGCTGGCCGCTCACCTGCATGATTTGCCCAGTAAATCACACGCAGGTGCAAGTGTTGCGAAACCTGCCTCACCACATATGAATCGCGATATCATCCTCCTCTTCTCCACACGCATCATCCGCCTATTCTGCTATGGATTTCTATCCGTCGTTTTGGCGTTATATCTCTCTGAGGCCGGACTCACCGAAAGGCAGATTGGTTTGCTGTTCACTCTGACTCTGGCCGGCGACGCGTTGATCACGCTTTGGCTGACAACTTCTGCGGACCGGTTTGGCAGAAAGCGCACATTGATCCTGGGCGCGCTCCTGATGGCGGGAGCAGGCCTCGCCTTCGTGTTGACGCGCAATGTTGCTTTGCTGATCATTGCAGCGATTATCGGTGTGATCAGCCCGAGCGGCAACGAGATCGGGCCGTTTCTATCCGTTGAGCAGGCAAGCCTGACCCAACTGATCTCGGACGCAAAACGGACACAGTTTTTTGCCTGGTATGCCCTTGCCGGTTCTTTGGCAACGGCCACGGGCGCGTTGATAGGCGGCTGGCTGGCACAAATATTACAGGATAACGGCTGGGCCGCACTCGAGGCATACCGCATCGTCTTGATCGGCTACGCCGTGGGCGGATTCATCCTTCTACTGTTATTTCTCAATCTGACGAGATCAGTGGAGGTGGAAGCCATACTGGATACCACCAAACGGATCCTTGGCTTACACCGCTCACGCAACGTCGTCTTTAAGCTCAGCTCGTTCTTCGCGCTGGATGCGTTTGCCGGCGGACTCTTGGTGCAGAGCCTGATTGCGTACTGGTTCCACGTGCGCTTCGGCGTGGAGTCGGGCGTGCTCGGCAGCATCTTCTTTGGCGCAAATATTCTGGCTGGCTTTTCTGCGCTGCTGGCCGTTCGGCTGGCAAACCGGTTCGGGCTGATCAACACAATGGTCTTTACTCACATCCCCTCGAACATTCTGTTGATCCTGGTTCCCCTCATGCCAACTCTGCCACTGGCAATCGCGGTGCTTTTACTGCGCTTCAGCATCTCACAAATGGACGTCCCCACCCGCCAATCGTACACGATGGCGGTGGTTGCGCCCGATGAGCGCTCAGCGGCTTCAGGCGTCACGGCCATCGCTCGCTCGGTAGGCGCGGCGGTCTCCCCCGCGCTGACAGGTCTACTCTTTAGCATGCCCCTGCTCTTCAGTGTCCCATTCTTTTTATCGGGTGGACTGAAGATCGTTTATGACTTGTTGTTATACCGGGAATTCCGCGCGGTAAAGCCACCGGAAGAAACGTAATTACACAGACAAATCCTTCATATTCATAAACGCTTCCACCACACGCGGGTCGAAGTGTTTACCCGAGTCGTCCTGGATCATGCGGCGCACTTCCGCGTGCGGCAGGGCCTTGCGATAGGGACGGTCTGAGGTCAAGGCATCCCAGACATCGATCACCGGAAAAATACGCGCTGCAAACGGAATCTCTTCACCCTTCAGACCGCGCGGATAGCCTTTCCCATCCCACTTCTCGTGATGGCAGTAGGGAATATCGATCGCAGGCCGCAGGAACTCGATCGGGCTGAGCATCTCGTAGGCGTACACGGGATGCTTCTCGATGGTCGCGCGCTCTTGCGGAGTGAGTGGCCCTTTTTTGCGAAGGATCTCATCGGAGATCGCCATCTTGCCAATATCATGCAAGAGCGCGCCGCGCGTGATGTGTTCCAAATCCTCGCGATTCACGCCCATCCTCTGTGCCAGCCTCTGGGTGAGTACAGTCACTCGCTGGGTATGACCCTCGGTCTCCTTATCACGGAAATCGAGCGCCCGCACCCAGCCGCGCAGGGTGGCTTCGTAAGCAATTCCCAACTCGATGTTGGCAGCCTCGAGCTGGAAATTAGTCCTCTTGAGGCTTTCGAACAGGTCTGCATTGTTAATGGCAACAGCCGCCTGGTCTGCAAAAGCCGTGATCATGTGAAGGTCGCTCTCCTGAAAGATTCCGGTGTGCACACGGTTATCCACATAAAGGACGCCGATGAGTTTATCTTTGAGCTTGAGAGGAGCACACAGGATCGAGCGCAAATTAAAGGCAACCACGCTCTCCTGCCCCACAAAGCGCGGATCTGACTGCGCGTTTGTCGTCAGGATCGGCACTCCCGTCTCGGCAACCTTGCGGACGATCGTTCCGCTAACCTTGAACGCCTCTTCATTCAGATTGACATGATCAATGCCCCGGGAGGTCTCCGGTTTCAACTGCCCATCCACAGGATCTCTTAAGATCAGGAACCCGCGCTCCGCTTGCATTAGATTGATGAGGGAATCCATCACCTCTTCGAGGACACGCTTCTTTCCCAACGAGGAGTTGATGACACTGCCGATCCCCATCAACGCCTTGAGCTGGTGCTGCTGGATCGTCATCTCTTCAGTAACGTTCTGCTCCAGCGCTAACAACGACTGGGACACATGGGTCATATCCTGAATGGCCCGCGAAACGATCGGGTTCCCCGAGCGTGTGAGACTGTCCATGACATTCATCAAGAGAGAGTTGATGTCTTTGAACTGCCGCTGGATTAGCTTTGCATCAGATGGGCTTTTGATCATGATAACGTTCCCTTAACCGGTATATCTGTTGGACTACATGTAAAACTCATTTGGCCCGAAAAGTAGCGTGTTATGTGCATTTTACGTTCAATCAACTGAGATTCACGGTTTTGTACGCCAGTTATAATTAATCCGTGAATATTCCCCTGTATCTGGCGCGCATACAGTACCGCAACCCCATAGAACGAGACGTTGAAACCCTGCGAGGGTTACAGGTCGCTCACATGCAAACCGTACCCTTCGAGAACCTCGATATACCCTTAAAACGACCGATTCGCCTGACTGAGGAGGCGTTGTGGGATAAGATCATCGTTCAAAGACGCGGTGGATTCTGCTATGAACTGAACGGACTATTTGCACGGCTTTTGCAGGAAATTGGCTTTGATGTGACCTATCTGAACGCCCGCGTATACAATCGAGAGGGAGAACTGGGTATTGACTTCGATCATCTGGCGTTGCTTGTCCAGATCCCGGGTCACCCTGGACGCTGGCTAGCGGATGTGGGTTTTGGCGACTCGTTCCATGAGCCGTTAAGCCTGGAAGAAGCGAGCGAACAGGCCCAGGGTCTACGCGCATACCGGCTGGAGCAAACATCCAATGGATATATCACCTGGCAGAAGAATTATGATGGCTCGTGGGAACGTCCTTACTTTTTTGATCTGGCACCGCATCATTTCCCTGTAGAGTATGAGTCCGCCTGTGTGTATCATCAGACCTCGCCAAAATCGAGCTTCACGCGCAACAGCATTATCAGCCGGGCCACACCTGAGGGACGCGTCTCTCTTGAAGATGGATGGCTAATCCTCACGAAGAATGGACAGCGCGAAAAGCGTCCATTGCAGAATAGAGCTGAATATCACGCGCTGTTAAAGCAATATTTTGATATCACACTATCAGAGGAATAAACATGACTGTTGAAAATTATCTAGCAGAAGCCGGAGCACTCGCGGGGTTGGCAGGCGTATTGGCAGGTTTTTCGCTGGCTGCGGTTGTTGAACTGCTTACATCGAACAACGGCGGGAAGTTGGTCACTGCCGGAGTCGTGGTCTTTTCGGCAGCGTCTGTAATGTTCTTATATTCCCTGATTGTGGCAGTGTTGTCTTTTTCGGCGGCAGCGGAATTAAACGCCATTCCGCTCGAACTTGAAAACCTTAACGTGGGCGCGCTGCTGATCCTGTTCGCCGCCATCTATGTCTTTGTGGGTGGCATTGGCATGGCAGGCTGGCTGCGATCCAGAACCGCAGGCATTCTCACAACAATTTTTGGAATCATCTCCTCCTGTCTAATTACGTACGCGATCGGTAAGGTCATCTCGCTTTTCATGTAAAGGAATCGAAAGCGCCTTCGTGACCGAAGGCGCTTTTCTGGTTATCTGATTTTGAACATTTGCATCAGCTTCATCGCCAGGTTCAAATCACCTGCCAGCTTGATCTTCCCCTGCATGAAGGCTTGCATGCCGTCCAGCTCGCCGGTGAAAATCTTGACGTAATCTGAGGAATCGGCAGTGAGGGTCATCCGTGGGGAAGGATGCGTGCCGCGCGAGACATCCACCTTGCCGTCGCGGATGGCCGCAACCCACTCGCCCGGTTCCGCGCCCGTAAACTTGAACTGAATGTCAGCATCCACGCCCTGCGCTTTTTCGGGAATGAACGCGCCGGGCATTTTATCCATGAGCTCTGCTACTGTGAGGGGCATAAATTGGTCTCCTTGGTTTGTTATCCCGTAGGGTTGGGCGCTGCCCAACCCTACGGGATTAATTTTGTAAATTCTCAAAAATCGCTGCGGCGCCCATGCCGCCCCCGACGCACATGGTCACCATTCCATATTTGGATTTGCGGCGACCCATTTCATAGATCAACTGTGTTGTCAATTTGGTTCCGGTGCATCCCAGAGGATGCCCCAGGGCGATCGCGCCGCCGTTGACATTGATCTTATTTTCGTCCATCTCCAGCGTGCGGATGACCGCCAGGGATTGCGCGGCAAACGCTTCGTTCAATTCTATCAAATCCATATCGTTGAGGGTCAAACCCGCAAGCTTCAGCGCTTTGGGGATGGCCACGATCGGGCCAATGCCCATCACTTCGGGTGGGACACCGCCCACCGCGAATGAGACGAATCTCGCCAGTGGGGTCAGCCCCAGTTGTGCGGCCCGCTCCGCAGACATGACCACTACGCCTGCCGCGCCGTCGGACATCTGCGAGGAATTGCCTGCGGTCACGGTGCCGCCCTCTTTGAAGGCAGGCTTGAGCCTCGAAAGCGCGTCCATGTTAGTATCCGCGCGTGGACCTTCATCACGTGTCACGGCGAAGTTCTTCCTCACAGTTTTTTCCTGTTCATCTAGCTCGGTCATCTGCACATCCAAAGGTACGAGCTCAGGATCAAAAAGCCCGGAGTTCACGGCATGTGCGGCTCTCTCGTGACTCTTCAACGAAAACTCATCCTGCTCCTCGCGACTGATGCCATACTTCTCGGAAACGTTTTCCGCGGTCAAGCCCATGTTGGTGTAATAGTGCGGCAGGTCTTGCGCAAAATAAGGATTGGGCGAAAATTTATAACCTGCCATCGGCACCATGGTCATCGATTCGGCGCCGCCCGCGATGGCCGTTTCGATCTGTCCATTCTGGATGGCGTAGGCCACATGCGCAATGGACTGCACTCCGGAGGCACAATACCGGTTAATGGTTTCGGCGGGAACAGAATCCGGCAAGCCTGCCCGTAAGGCGATCATACGCGCCATGTTGAGTCCCTGCTCACCCTCAGGAAACGCGCAGCCAATGACCACGTCCTCGATCTGCACAGGGTCAAGATTCGGCGTCCGCTGGAGCAATTCTTGTATAACGGTGGCAGCCATCTCATCCGGACGGACCGTGGCCAGTCCTCCGCGTTTGGCTTTGCCAACTGGTGTTCGGACTGCGCTAACAATCACTGCTTCTTTCATCGTCATCTCCTTGAGCAGAGACTCGAAACTGCAGACTGACGAGTCTCTAGTCTCCAATCTCTAGTTCCTTAAGGGCTTGCCCGTCTGCAAAATATTCCACATCCGCGCCTGGGTGCGCTCCTCGCCAAACAGCGAGAGGATTGTTTCGCGTTCAAGGTCCAGGATGTATTGCTCGCTCACCCATTGCGGACGAGTGAGCTCGCCACCGCACATCACGTATGCCAGCTTGCCGGCAATATGATGGTCATATTGGGTAATGTAGTTACCTTCCTTGAACATCCACGCGCCGATGCGGATGGCAGCCAGTGCATCCCGCCCGGCAGCATAAATCAGCTCCGGCACAGGCGGTCGGAATCCTGTCGAGACCATGTGCAAAACTTCTTTCTTGGCCTGGGTCTGCAAGTGATCGCGATGCATCACAATGCGATCCGCAGGAGAAAGAATATTCATACTGCGCGCTTCATCAGCGCTCGTGGCTACTCTCGCCTGCCCCATCTGCAGGAATGCCCTCTGCAAGGCAGCGAGCGGCTCCGCATTCTCGATGCGCATGACCGGGTTGACGATGCGCCGCAACATTTCCTTTGTGCCGCCGCCCGCAGGGATCACACCCGCACCGAGCTCCACAAGCCCGATATACGTTTCCGCGGCCGCGACCACGCGCGAGCCGTGCATCGTGATCTCACAGCCACCGCCAAGGGCCAGGCCGGCTGGAGCAATGACGATAGGCTTCGGCGAATACCGCATGCGCATGTTCAGATCCTGCAGTTTTTTCACCGCGGTTTCGAGAACGTCCCACATGCCTTGCTGCGCGCCGACCACCATCATGAACAGGTTCGCGCCGGCGCTGAAGTTCTCGGCTTCATTACCAACTACAAGTCCATCGAAGTCCGTTTCGAGGCGATCGAACGCTTCGACGGCCAAGTTCATGATGTCATCATCGAGCGCGTTCATCTTGGTATGGAACTCGAGACAAGCTACGCCATCGCCCATGTCGCGGATCGTCGCGCTGGAATTCTGCGATACAACGTTCTGTTGTTTCAGAATGACCATGCCCTCGGGGCGTCTGACCTGCACATACTTGCCCTGGGCTGCATCATATACAGCGACCTTCTCACCATTCTCGTATTGATAAAATGACTCAAATCCAGCGTCGAGCATTTTGTTCACCCATGGCGCAGCGGGATGACCTGCAGCATTCATCCGCTCCACGGTTTCCTTCACGCCGAGCATATCCCACGTTTCAAAGGGACCCGCCTGATGCATAAATCCCCAGCGGACTGCGTCGTCGATGGGCTTCACCGTATCCGCAACTTCAGGAATGATGGATGAGGCATATTGGAAGCCTTGATAAGTGAGTGCCTTGACGAGATTGGCTGCTTTGTCGTCTGCTTCGAACAATACCTTGAGCCTGTTCCCAAGCCCTTCAACATCTTTTGCCGCCTTGACCGAATCGAAGCGCGGCTTGGTCGGCGGGACGTGCTCGAGAGTGTTCAGATCCATCGACCAGAATTCTTTCTTCCCGGTTTCCCCACGTACTTCTTTATAGAAGCCAACTTTCGTTTTGTTGCCAAGCCATTTGCGCTCGAGCATCGCAGACATCAACTTTGCTGGCGCCTCGGCTTTGAGATATTCCTGCCCGAGCCTGTCGTGCGGAATCAACGGTGCAAGATTTCGCGCCACATGATCCCACACATCCAGCCCGACCAGGTCGATCAAACGGAATGTGGCCGTCTTGGGGCGTCCGATCAGGGGACCGGTGATCGCATCCACTTCATCGACGGTGTAACCGTTTTTCAGGATGAAGTCCATGGCAAATGCGCCGGTGCCAAAAGCAACACGGTTGCCGATGAAATTGGGCGTGTCCTTACACAAGACGATTCCCTTGCCCAGGCGATATTCGCCAAACCATGAGAAGAACTCAACAACGCTCGGATCCGTATCGCCGGTTGGGATGATCTCCAATAGTTTTAGATAACGGGGTGGGTTGAAGAAATGCGTGCCAAAGAAATGCTTTTTGAACCCTTCCGAGCGTCCTTCTGCGATGGAAGCAACAGGGATACCCGAGGTGTTAGTGGTCACGATTCCCGTGTGCTTACGCACTTCATCGATGCGCGCCATCAAGTCCTGTTTGATCTTAAGGTTCTCCACGATGGCTTCACAGACCCAATCTGCTTCTGCTACCGCGCCGAAATCATCTTCGAGATTACCCAGCCTTACGAGGGTTTTCAGTTCCGGAGACATCAGATTCGCAGGCTTGGCTTTTAGAGAGCGCTCCCAACCCTCATTGACCACCTTATTACGAGCGGCTCGATCCCCTGCAGGAGCATCCTTGGGGACAATATCAAGCAGGGTCACCGGAACGCCTGCATTCGCCAGGTGCGCCGCAATCGCCGCGCCCATCGTCCCTGAGCCGATCACCACTGCTTTGTGGATGTGATATTTCATATTGATCTCCCGTAGGGGCACGATATACACATGCGCCTGCGCGCAGTGCAGGTGTCGTGCCCCTACCTTAATTCCTTGCCGCTGTAACCGAGAATCTGCCTCGCCACGACGAGACGATTGATCTGGCCCGTGCCCTCATAAATATCGGTGATCTTCGCGTCGCGGAACCATTTCTCGGCGAGGAACTCGCGGCTGTACCCGAGCGGCCCCAGGATCTCAACCACTTTCTGGGTGATCTTCGTGCAGACATCGCCGGCCTTCACCTTGCTCATCGACGACTCGAGTGCATTGGGCTTCTTATTGTCTGCCATCCACACGGCTTTGATCACCATCAGCCAGGCGGATTTC
Source organism: Anaerolineales bacterium (assembly GCA_035463255.1). Classification (GTDB taxonomy): domain Bacteria; phylum Chloroflexota; class Anaerolineae; order Anaerolineales; family Villigracilaceae; genus Defluviilinea. Next base: position 19,746 of record DATHTL010000070.1, read on the forward strand.
AACATAATATCCATATCAATGACATCGCGTTCGATCGACGTTAGCTTCTGGCGCGGCAGCCCGTAGCGGATCTCAACTCCGTGCTCGCCGAGTTTTTCTTTCAGGAACTCCAGCGCGGCGCGGGCGACGCCCAGACCAGATGCCGCCACGAGTGGCCGGGTCGCATCAAAGGTGGCCATCGCGCCTTTGAAACCCGTTGTCGTTTTCTCCACCGTCGCACTTCCCAGGATATGATCGAATGGAACGCGCACATCGACGAGGGAGATCGCGGCCGTATCGCTGACCCGGATCCCCATCTTGCGCTCGAGCTTGACAATCCGCACACCCGGTGTTCCCGATTCGATTACGAAAGCTCGCATCCCTGCGCGTCCCGCCGAGGGATCGATGGAAGCCCAGACGACAATAAAGCCTTTGCCAAGTTTTTCATATTCGGTGAATGCCTTGTCCCCTGATGTGACGAAGATCTTTTCGCCGTTGATTACCCACTCATTGGTGTTTTCGTCGAGTACCGCGCGAGTGCGAATAGAGGCCGTATCCGAGCCGGCCCCCGCTTCGGTCATGCACATGGCAGCCAGGGTCGGTTTCTCCTCCGTGAAGCGCGCCAAGAACTTTGCTTTTTGCTCAGGTGTCCCTGCGGCCTGGACGGCCGCCGCGCCAAGTCCGCCGCCAGGTGTGACGAGATACATGCCCACATCCCCCCACGAAAGCATTTCGATCTGCGAAGCAAGTACTTGATAAGCAATGGACGGTCGTCTCTCTTTTTGCTCTTCATGACCATTTCCACCATCTTTGGGCGCCAGAGACCCCGCGCTCATGGCTTTCATTGCCGTGTGCATGAACTCAATATAATCCCACGGTATCTCGTGTTCATGTTCATCGAAATAGCGCGAGCACGAGCGCATCATCTCTTCGGCAACGGTCTTCAACACAAACTGGGTCTGCTGGACCGGTTTGGGTGCTTCAAATTCAATCGGCATAGTTTCCTCCTATACAATAGCAAGGCCCGTAAACGTAGCAAAGCCGCGACCGTTCCGCATCCACATCTCCACCGGGTGCTCACGGATGTAGCCGTGACCGCCCAGTATCTGCACGGCTCGGTCGGTGACCATCATCGCCATGTCTGCCGCGCCGGTGCAGGCGAGGTAGGCTTCGATAAATGCATCCCCTTTGCCCTGATCGAGCTTCCAGGCTGCCTCCCAGATGAGGAGCCGACTGGCTTCGATCTCGGTCCGCATTTCGGCCAGCATAAAGGCAATGGCCTGCTTCTGCGCGATCTTGACACCGAAGGCTTCGCGCTCTTTGGCATAGTTCATGCTGTATTCGAAGGCGGCGTTTGCCACACCGACAGCGGTCGCAGCCGTGGCGAGGCGCATCGAGGCGAGGATGGGCTCAAAGTCATGACCCTCCGCGCTTCCCAACCGGTTTGCACTCGGCACCTTTACATGATCGAGTTTGACTCGATAAAGGGGAAGCGCTTTCAAGCTCATCAACTTTTCGCGTTCGTCACAGATCACCAATCCCGCTGCGTCTTTTTCCACAATAAAGCCCTGTGTATACCCATCGAGATTGGCATACACGAGCATTGCCTGCGCGTCTTTGGCAAACGGAACAAACGCTTTCTCACCGTTGATCACATACTCTTCACCATTGCGTTGAGCGGTGGTTGTGAGTGCATGGGGATCGAAGTCGAATGTATACTCAATCAATGCCGCGGTATAAGGGTTCCAGTCACCTTCGATGACACTAGGCAAATATGTCTGCTTTTGCTCCTCACTCCCCGCCAGCAAAATCGGCATCGCGAACAGGGAAGGGGTCATCACGGCCAGTGTCCCTGCCAGGTCGCCGAACGCCATTTCCTCCACGGCAAGCACACCGGTCACTGCGCTGCGCTCCCCGAAGCCCCCATATGCCTCAGGGATCGATGCTTGCAGTAAACCGATCTCCCAGCCTTTGCTGACAAGCTTTTTCGGAAGCTCGCCACCTTCCTCCGCCTCCCGCGCGATAGTGCGCAGATCGTTGGCTGCATACTTCCCCACAGCTTCCACGAGCATTTGCTGCTCTTCTGTCGGTTCAAACGAATACATAAGCCCTCTCCTTTCGATCTAAGTACACAGGTAAGCAGGTAGACAGGTAAACAAATTGTGTAAATAGCAGCTATGTGTTTACTTGTATACCTGTGTACGTACCTACTTTTCTTTCAAGCTCCGCGAGAACCATATTCTCATCCTGTAATCTGCGGTAACGGGCAGGCCCTCCCTGGTCCAACTCGTCGGGACTAGTGATCTCGATCAGGCCGTGTTCGTAAAAATATTCCACGTACGCGCCCATTTTTTCGATGACCAGCAGCTGGTTATATCCGCTCATATCGCCGTAGACCGCTCTGCACACCTCATCAATGGTCAGGGGCAGACTGAGTGCATCGATGGCTTTGCTCATGCGGCGGAGGATATTCTGCTTCGTCGAGTCAATCTGTGCCAGCAGGTCGGTGATCGGCTCATTGTGGCCGTTAAGAACAAGTCGCGCGCCTTTTGACCATTGCTGCAGGCGGATGAGAGACTCGAGGTAATGATCAAGACCGCTGTAGGGACTAATGGATTCTGGCGAAAGGTGCGGGGTGACTCCTTCCACGACCATGTCGCCGCAAAAGACCACATCATCCAGGCGAATGGCAACATGGCCGGGACAATGCCCGGGCAGGTGGATGAATTCAAAGGTACCCACCTGCATGCCCACAGCCTCGTAGGTGAAATCTACGGGGACGGAACGATAGATAGCTTTGGTAAAACGGTAGATGCTGAGGATTTGATCACGCGTCTCTTCAGAGAGACCGGTATCGGCCAGGAAAGAGGCGAGCCGCCGCCCTATCAATGCTAATCTCGCCTCGTGGTGAGCCACGGTCTGCACGTCCAGCTCATGCACTCCAATCTTTGCACCGGTGATTGGACGCAATCGGGCAAGCCCGCCGAAGTGGTCAATATGGGCGTGAGTCAGAAAAATATGAGTCAACGCCGAGAGCTCAACTCCCACCTGCTGCAAACCTGAAATTAAATGCTCGTGCGACGTCTCGTTTCCCGAGCCGGAGTCGATCAAAACACAGATATCATCCTTTTGCGCCACATATACATAGGCCCAAAAGTTAGGAAAGACCTCCAGCGGGATCCGGTGGATCGTTCCACCTCCCGATGTCTCAAAACGCGCAAATGTTCCTTTTTCACTCATTTGCACAACCCATTCAAAAGCAGGTGCGAATAGTGATCGGCAACCTCATCGATCTCAAGTTGACCATCCGCGCGATACCAGGTGATCGTCCAATTCAGAATGCCGAGAATTGCCCGCGTAGTCAGAGCCGGGTCATCACACGTAAATAAGTTTGTGGCAACACCTTCCGCCAAGACATCTCGCCAGAGCACTTCGAACCGGTCACGGTTTGGGACATGCCGGGCATGTTGTTTCCGTTCGAGAGAACGGTGCTCAAATAGGAGGACTGCGGAAAGATCCATGTTCTCCGCCAGGATCTGCAAATAGGCGCGCACCATCTGCTTCAATTTTTCATCCGCGGGGATCTCCTGGTTGGAGATCGCAGAAATACGCTCGAACAGGAGCTCGAGTGCCCGGTTCAGCAAGGCTAAAAGGATTTCCTGTTTGGAGGAGACATGGTGATAAAGGCTGGCCTTTTGCAGGCTGACGGCTTTGGCAATATCTTGCATGGACGCGCCATGAAACCCCTTCTGGCGAAAAACCTGCGCTGCTGCTTCGAGAATATCTTCTCTGGTCATATGCTCTCCCTACCGAACGGTTGGTAGAAACTTAATGTATCAGAATCGAGAGACAGAGTCAAGAGCTTTGGAGGCAGATCACAACACTTCTTGTCAGTGCCCCATGGCGGCGACATGCATGGTTAAGTACATAGCGCTTGATCTGTCAAAAGCCCGTTGGAAAGTAGGGTACTCCCCCACGATTTCACGTAGTTCCTTCGCTAAAAAAATGCTATAATGAAATTATGGTAACAAGTGAAACTACCTCTGAAATTGTTCGTACCCCCCAGCCTGAAGACACCACAACGAAAGAAGCCGATAGCCGCTCCAAGCGAATCTTAACCATCGTCATTATTGGCGTCGTTGTCCTCCTGGCATTGCTGGCGGTGGCCATTTACTTCTTACTCCAGCCTGCAACCCCCACAGATCGCATCCGAGATGTCTTTATCATTGTTGTCGCACTTGAATCACTGGTGATCGGTGTTGCCCTCATCGTTCTCATTATTCAACTGGCAAGCCTCATTAATTTGCTGCAAAATGAAGTGCGCCCCATTCTCAGAACCACCAACGAAACAGTCAACAATCTGCGTGGCACCGCGGAGTTCCTGGGAGAGAATGTCGTTGAGCCGGTGATCAAACTTAATGGCTATCTCGCAGGCATGAACCGCGTGATAGAATTAATGGGCATCAAAAAGAAGTAAGCAGGCCTTTCCTCGGAGCAATCTACAGATTTTGCATAAGCCATCCGACAGGATGAGTTTTGCGAAGTTTGGGATCAATTTTCACGAATACAATATTAAACCGTTTGCTAACCAGAAGGAGGTTACTATGTCAGATCGTGATGAGTTTGGCGCGTTTCTTGTAGGTTTCATTGTCGGTGGACTTTCGGGTGCCGTGGTTGCCCTGCTGTTCGCTCCTCAAACCGGTGAAGAGACCCGGGCGCTGATCAAGGATAAATCGATCGAGCTGCGCGACCGGGCCCAGATCACTGCCGAAGAGGCGATCGCCCGCGCGGAAGCTGTTGCAGCTGACGCTCGCGCTCGAGCGGATGACCTTGCCCGCCAGCTGCGCGAGCGCGGTCACGAAGTGGCTGACACTGTCCGTGAGCGCGGTCAGAGCGCCGTGGATGCCGTCCGCCGCACGACCAAAAAGGCGAGCGACGAGACCAGCGAAACCACAGCTATCTAATCCGTCCTGTATGAAACGAGTAAGGGTTTGACGCGACGCGTCAAACCCTTATTTGTTTTGCTTCGCTTGTGAAAATTCTGCTGCGTTTCTTCTTCCGACTGCTGTATCACCAGTTTGCGTTCACCTACGATCTAGTGGCGGCTGCAGTTTCCTTCAATCGCTGGAAGCAGTGGATCATGAGCGTGGTTCCATTTGTCGCGGGAAATCGGATCCTCGAGATCGGACATGGTCCAGGACATTTGCAGAAGGCCTTACGCAGCCGGGGACTGACGCCTATAGGAATTGACGAGTCTGCTCAAATGGGCCGCCTCGCCAGGCGCAACCTGACGCGTCTGGTATTGGCTCGAATAAAACCGAAAAATACCTCCTCGCAATCTATTGGCTATACGCAGATTAATCTAACACGCGGATTGGCACAACATCTGCCCTTCGCCAGCGAATTATTTAATACTGTCGTTGCAACCTTCCCCACCGAGTACATCACCGACCCAAAAACCCTCTCTGAGATAAAGCGATGTCTTCTCCCTGGTGGTAGACTGGTTGTACTCCCCGTGGCCCTGCCAAGGAATCGTTTTTTAGATTGGCTATTCAAAACCACTCACCAGCGCCCGAGCGAGGCGACAGAAATTATTCAAGCCAGGCTTAGAAATCCTTTTATCGCAGCAGGCTTTGAGGCGGAAATAAAAACACTCGATATAAGCTCTGGAATATTATTGATTGTGCTGGCGACAAAGCCAGAACAGAGCAGCATGAAGCTTTAGGTATATAATGGCTCCAAGTTGAGGGATACTGAGCCTTCAGCCCCGTCATCGACAAAATCATCTTGCAGGAGGCTGGAATGTTGTTCGGATTCAATCTAAACGATTTGTTTCTATTTCCCATTCAAACCGGTGAAGCGAGAAAACACTTTTTGATCGGCTGCCTGATCTATCTGGCAGGATTCTTCATCCCCATCCTTCCCTGGCTGGTGGTTTCTGGATATAGCGCTCTTCTGATTCGCCAGGTGCTGAACGGTGAAAAACTACATCTGGTGCCCTGGGAGAACTGGGAGGCTCTGCTCAAGGACGGAGCGAGGATGTTCGGTATACGCCTGGTGTATTCCAGCCCCATGCTGATTCTCATGATGCCCATTTTCTTCTTATTCTTCGCTGGTCCATTTATTGCCATCTTTCTGGAAAACAGCGAGGGCTCAGGCGGTGGATTCATTTATCTCATATCTATGTTCGTGGGCATGGCCGCATTTTTGATCATGATGCCCCTTTCGCTGGTGATCGGATTGATTGTGCCCGCGGCTGAAATCCATACCATCTCAAAAGATGATTTCATGGCTGGCTTTCAGGTCAGGGAATGGTGGCCGATCTTTAAGAAGAACTGGGGCGGATTTCTCGTCGCGCTGGCGATCATGTATGGAATTATGATGGTTATGTCCATGGTGATGCAAGTCGCCTTCATGACGCTTGTTTTCATCTGCCTGCTGCCCATCTTTCTTCCGGTTGTTTCTATGTATATGGGTGTGGTTCAGTATGCTGCATTTGCCCAGGCTTACAAGGATGGCAGAGACAGGCTGCAGCTTCCGGCTCCTGTTGCCTAAGTTGCGGTCTACTTCAAAATCTGAAACAGATTGCTGTAATCATCGGTCCACAACTTAATATTCGTGGAATAAGCATTCAAGTCCTTGGCCCGCTCCTGAATCGCAGGAACTTCGAATAAAGCCGGATCGCGCGTGAGCAGAATCCAGTGGGAGGCATAGCCGCCGTTAGAGTCACCAGAATACTCGATCAGCACCATGCTAAGGTTGTGGTGCTGCGCCAGCTTCCAGAACACAGGCTGTAGATTAAGGTGGAGATTAGTGATATGCGCGGCGATGATTCCATCCGGCATGAGATGATTGAGATATAGTGCGAATGCTTCTTTTGTCACCAGATGTACCGGGATGGAATCGCTGCTGAAAGTATCCAGCACAAGCACGTCAAAGTTTTGGGGATTGCCCTCTGCCAGCTCGCGTTCGAGCGAAATGCGCGCATCACCAAGAATTGTTGTAATTTCCGCCGGGCTGTCACTCAAAAAGGAAAAGTAATCTCCTTGACCTGTAGCAAGGTTGGTTACAAGGGGATTGATCTCATACAAACGATAGACATCGCCCGGCCGAGAATAGGTGAGAAGGGTACCTACACCCAACCCCAGTAACCCGACACGCATAGGTTGGCCTTGTTGATACTTTGGGTGATGGAGGATAGTTAATCCCACGCCCGCATCCCGGACATAGTATGTGGTTGGGCGCGTTCGCAGGTCAGGGTTGGCGATAAACTGTAGCCCATGGACGGTGATGCCATGGGACATAATATTGGCTAATTCCGTTGAGGCATCAGGCATCGCCTGGCGGACACGGATCACGCCGTAGAAATTCCGCTTTGCATACAGCGCGCCTGAAAAGACAGTACTCACAACCGCCAGCATTACCGTGACCAATCCAAAAACGGTAAAGATAAATCGCGCCCGGGCAATTTCTCCGCGGCTGGATCGAATCACTGTGAGCACGAACGCGAGCGTCATTGCCAGGGCGACGAAGAATTCCCAGTAGCCATTAAATATCAATGGGGCAATCAGACTGACAAAGATTCCGCCAAACGCGCCGCCAATAGAGACCATCAAGTAGAAATGAGTCAGATAATTTGCAGAAGGCCGCAGAAGATATAGCTCCCCATGGCAAAGCATACAGACGGCAAATAGCAACAGGCAGTAGGCCAGGATCTGCCAATAGATATGTAATGCCGTCGCGTTGAGCATGGCGAACAGCGTCAGTGCGGTGGCGACTAAGAACAGCAGGACATAGAACCGGCGGTTATAACCGCGCTCGCCTGAAAAGGTCAATATGAACGAAAGCAAATAGAGCGCAAGAGGTATCACCCATAAAAAGGGAATCACTGCCACTTCCTGGGTGATCTGGTTCGTCACCGATAACAAAAACAGGGAAGCGGTCGCGCTGAGAGCGATCCATAGAGATATTACGGCAAGGGTTGGGGGCGCTTCGGCTGGCCCTAAGGCTCTGTTCAGCGCGGGAACAACTGTCGGCTGCGCGAGAGATTTTGCGTTCCTGGTTCGAAACGCGATCCAGCCTGCGAGGAGTCCAAAGACCACAAAACCGATGGACCACACCCAACCCTGTGAGCGTAAAGATAAAACAGGCTCGATGAGGATTGGATAGGCGAGCAGCCCTAACAATGAGCCAAGATTTGAGAGTGCATAGAGGCGGGCATACGATCGTTCCGGGAAGAGACGGCTGAACCATGCCTGCATGAGCGGTCCATTCGAGGCCAGGATGAAATAAGGGAGTCCGACCGATACGATCAAGAGCCTGAAAATGTCAAGTATGGGAGAACTGACGTCCTGCGGCTTCCAGCTCGCATCGGGCGTGGTGGGGGATTTCCAAACGAAGGAAAGCAAACCCAAGAGCAAAAGGGAAAGAGCGATCAACGCGATGTGAACGATGAACTGGCGCTGTGACTTCACCCGGCCAATCAGCCAGTAAGCATAAGCGTACCCACCCGTAAGCAGCACCTGGAAAAACAGCATCACCGTTGACCAGACGGCAGGCGTTCCCCCGAACCACGGCAGGATGAATTTGCCGATCATCGGCTGAATCTGGAAGAGAAGAAATGCAGAGAGAAAGATGCTGACGGCGAAGAGGATCATTAGGCTTCCGGAATGATGTGATTTTACAGCATTCTATTGCACTAAATAAAACAGCCGGAGGCGGCGCCTCCGGCTGTTCACAAAGATCAGAAAACAATCTTACGGGCCAACTATACGACCTTCAACTTCAGGCGCTACCGGGGAGTTTGCAGCCACATAATCAATGGTAACCTGCAAGAGGTCATCGCCCGGCTGCAGCACGTCGGTGCCCTGCGCAAACGCAGTGTAGCCATCGCCGCCCGTGTACATAAAATCATTGGTCACCAGGCGGACTGTGTCAGTGGGGCCGATGGAAGTTTCCGGACCACCGATGCCTTCGGGGGTTTTCCACATGCCGGTAATCACTGGAGTGGTCCCATTGCATGAGTACTCGACCCTTAAGCCTGAAAGTTGCGGGAACCGTCCGGAATGGACCGCGGGGTCACAGGCTGGCGAAAAGCCATTGAGGAAAGCCTCCTCCAATTGCTCGCCGGTCAGGGTGAAGATCACGGTGCGGTTGCCAAACGGCAGGACGGCGAACATCTCACCCCAGGTGATCTCGCAATTCCCCTCTCCCGCACTTGGTGGCGCGCAGAGCAGGTCAGCGCGCAGACCACCAGAATTGGTGAATGCAGCATCAATACCCGGATATTTTGCGCGCATGGCATCGGTGACCAGATTGCCCATGGCCGATTCATTTAAGCGGTCGGGATCACGCACAATGTCGAATTGCTGCGTTCCGATCACCTGGTTGCGCAGAACCTCCGTCTGGGCATTAGCTTCGTCAATGATCGCCTGCACGTCAGACCGCGCTTCCACACCAATGTTCTTGGCGATGCGGGTCGCGCCCCCGGCCCAGGTAACATCGCCACCCTGGACGACCATCTGGACCACCGAGTAGGATGCGCCCGCATTAATGCCTTCAACCACCAGAATATCCCCAACCATCACGTTCGAAACGCGATGGGTGTGCCCGGCCACGATCAAGTCGACGGTTGTGTCCTGAATCGCCTCGGCGATCGTCATGATCGGTCCGTCCCAGGGGACGGCAGGATTGTTCGCGACCGCGTTGGTTCCATTTGAGGTGCCCTGGTGTATCAGGACGATCTGTATCTTGACGTTCTGCTTGCGCAGTTTGCGGGACTCGGCAATGATCGTTTCGGCCTCGTCGAGGAACAGTAGACCTTCCGTTGCACCCGCACTGACGAGCTCCGGTGTATCCTGCAGTTCGATGCCGATCACGCCGATCTTAAAGCCGGCATATTCAAAGACATGTGTGCCCTGGACCCAGTCCGGGTTTTCCATAGTGACAGCATCTACAATATTCGCTCCAAGGAAGGGGAAGTTGGCGCGGGCCTGGTGCTCCTGCAGGCGTTCAATGCCATAGTCGAACTCGTGGTTGCCATAGGAGGTTGCATCCAGTCCCCAGGCATTTTCCACGTCAATGGCAGGCCGATCCTGCAGCAGGCCGGAATTCGCCGGTGAAGCGCCAACGTTATCGCCGGCTGCAAAGAGGAATGAACCTTCTGGCAATTGAGCGGCTTCTTCATCGAACATGGTTGCCAGGTACGCCGCGCCGCCCACACTCACGTTGCGTCCATCCATGGAGAAACTGGTCGGTTCCAACTGGCCGTGGAAATCATTCAGGGCGATGAGAGGGATCAGCGTAGGAGCTTTTCCGCCCCGGACGAGATCCAGCCGGACCACACCCTGGGAATGCTGCGGCACAGGAATTCCCATCAGATACGCAATGGTGGGGGCGAGGTCAATAGTGCGCAAGCCCTCTACCGCCACATTTCGTTGGATCGCGCTGCCGCCTGCGATAAATGCAGCGCGCATATTGATGTTGGCGCTCAGGTCCTGAATATCGGGCACGTAACCGTGCTGCCCAAAGAACGCGGACCGAGCTATCAGCGTGCCGGGTGTTGCGGCATCGTACTGGTACGGCGGATAGGAGAAGACCACCAGATCTCCGGTGCGCGTGGGATGAGCCATATCGGTGGTGCTATCCGGGCCGTTCGGGATGTAACGCGCTTCGGCCTTGGTAAAGACCCGGTCGATCACCGTCCAGCCTTCAGGCTGACCATCTCCTGTCCAGTCGTTCGGGTCTGTCAGTCCGAGGAAGGCCTCTTCGATGGCAGCAAGAGTCGCGGCTTCATCGGCCGCCGCCACCTGCTGGAAAGCCGGGTCGGCAGGCTCTCGGCCTTCCAGATTCAAGTAAATTTGCAGCGTTCCACCTGCCCAGCAGGCCTTGGCTTTGCCAATCGTTTCGCCAGTGGCAGGCCGACAATTCGAGGTCTGCGGCATGGAGAGCAGGCCAAGGTCAACGAGAACACTGCTGGCATCAATCGCCAGGAACTGTGGTGCAAAGCCGTGATCAGAAGCCACAAACGTCGTCGTATTTTGTCCCATCAGTGATTGAGCCAGAGCCAGCGTAGAGTCGGCCCCGCTGTAGGCGCGCTGGATAAACTCTGTGCGTTCGTCCACGCGTCCATCGGGCGTGCCGTTGACCTGGACATCATCGTAGGCAGGGTTCGGATCGCCGCCCGGGAGCGTGGGTGTGATCAACCCCAGGAACTGGTGCTGGAATTCGTCGGTCACCGGATAGCCCATCATTAATAGGTCAGGCTGATATTTCGTCACAATGTATTCGATGAGCGGATGGTGTCCCGTTTCCCAATAGAGACCCTGCTCCACATACGTCTCTTCGCTGACAATGCCAGCCTCGAGGACAGCGAAGTCCGCTGCGGTTACGGTGGGGAAATTCTGCGCCACGTATTCGGCAAAGTCTCCCGTGAAGCCCGGCTCAGACCAGTCCGTCCAGCTGGCGTTGGCACGCGTGACCGAGGTATGGAACAGACGAACCTGCGAAAGATCGTCGCTTAGCTCTTCCACCTTGATCAACATTCCGCCGGTCAATCCTTCCAGCGAGCCGCCCGAGATCGTGACTTTTACGTCGCCCCACTCGCCTTCACGTAAGGTTGCCACAGCAGCAGATCCATCCTTGCTGGGCGAGAACAGAACCTGATCATAATTGACAGTATCGTCATCGGTGGAATCGAAGATGTACGCGTTGAGTCCATACTTGTCCGTGCCGAAATCCAGCACGCGCATCCGCATTTCCTTGGCGGGACTAAAGGATTCCGGCACCTTGGTCCAGCCGGTGGCATCCACTGGCTCTGCCTGTGGGAAGGGATCCTGCCCGGCAAACCCATCAGGATGATCGAACTGAAGGCCGAATGAGGCGGTAAATGCCGGGTCATCTGTGGGGCTGATGTAGTTGGTCACAACTCCGCGACCCGACAGGAACGCACGAAAGTCTATCGTGGGACCATTGATAACCCCAACACGCCCGCCTGCCCACTCGATCTGAGCCACCTTCTTACCCCCGCGTTCGGCCGCCTGCGCGAGAGTTTCTGCTTGCAGGATTCCCGCATCGAAGGCAGTCGCCCGATTCCCGAATGGCTGACCGTTGATGGCAAATGTGTTATTCGTCGAACCGTGCATGCCCGGCCACGCCCCCGTCGCCAGGCTGTGCCAGCCCGCGCCGGTATTGGGCGGCGCCTGTGTAAGCAAACCACCACCTGCAGCCCGGGCACCTGTGCGCAGCAGCTTGTCCATGGCAGGCATCAATCCCTGCTCTGCATATGCTTCCACCAGGTCCTGGCGGAGTCCATCGGAACTAAAGAAAATAACCTGTTCACTTCTCGGGGCGGCACGCGGTGCGGCTTGTCCTGCTGCTGATGCCGCACCGGCCGACGAGATGAACATCGAGAGGATCAATAAGATAGAAAACAAACGAAGCAGAGTTTTTCGAGAAAATACCCTGCTTCGCGCAACCATGACAGAACTAAACAACATGGTTCTCTCCTCTAATAGATACGTTATATGGATAAACTGCCAGCACGGGCCAATGCGCAGAATCTCCTCCTCTTGCCAATAAAGTATTGTTGCCCATTACCACCGCCTTTCAAAAACCGAATGAATAAGATAATCGATTAAACAATATTCGCGATGACAGTGAGGGAATGGATGCAAATTTGATTCTAATCATCTAAATAAGGAGAGTCAATAAGAATTACGATTAAAATGTCAGCAGACTTATTGAGAAATCCCTATGCGCCCGCTTGAAATTCTGATCCCTATCCCGCTCGCGCTGTATCTGATGTGGCCACACCCCCGCCCGCGGCCCGTCCGGCTGCTGCCTGCGGCCGCGCTGCTGCTGACCCTGCTGCATTTTGTAATCGAGGGATATCGCTGGCAGATGGTGCCTCTCTACGTGATGGCCGGTTTGCTCACGTTCGGTGCTTTGCTCAAGATGCGATCCACTTCTGATTGGAGATCGATCGCTGCACTCCCAGCCCTCGTTCTGGTCGCCGTTTCGACGGCGCTGCCTATCCTGCTGCCCGTTCCGTCCATCCCCACCCCGAGCGGACCCTTCCAGGTGGGCACGCGCAGTTATGAGCTGACAGACTCATCGCGCCATGAGCTCTATTCTGGCACACAGGAAGCGCGCCGTTTTCAGATTCGGATCTGGTATCCGGCTGAAGTACAACCATCAGATGAGCGCGCTCCATGGATGCCGCGCGCAGATATTTTTGCGCCCGCTATTGCCACCTACATCCACATGCCACCGTTCTTTCTTGATCACCTGGCGCTGGTGAAAACGCCTGCTTATGAAGAGGCAATGGTCGCACCGGCAGAGGAAGGCTATCCTGTCATTTTGTTTTCGCACGGCTGGAACGGTTTCAACGCCCAGAACACGGGGCAGGCAATCGAGCTCGCGAGTCATGGGTATATTGTGGTGGGCGTACAACATCCCTACGGTGCCGTGATTACGGTGTTCGAGGATGGAACCATTGCCCACAACAACCCATCCGCTCTACCCAGCGGCGCGCCCGATGAGGAATATGAAGCAGCGGCGCAGAAGCTGGTCGATCAATGGGCACATGATCTAGCGTATGCACTTAATTTCATCGCGTCACAGAACGAGGATGCGGCCAGCCCCTTTCACGAAACGATGGATCTCTCCCGCGTGGGCGTATACGGGCATTCCACGGGCGGCGGCGCGGCAATCCAATTCTGTGGCACCGACCCGCGCTGTACGGCCCTGCTCGGCATGGACCCGTTCATGCGGCCGGTTTCGCCACAGGTTCTGGAAAATGGAGTCCCGCAACCGTCGTTCTTCATGTTCAGCCAGCACTGGGCAGATGATACTGGTAGCCGCAACAACGAGCTATTCCGCAGCTTCACTGCCCAGGCTCCACAGATGCTCGGCCTGATCTCCATCGACGGGACCGCTCATTACGACTTCAGCGACCTGCCGCGCCTTTCCCCGTTGGCTCCACGACTGGGGCTGAAGGGCCCGATTAGCGGCGAGCGGGTGACAACCATCATTAATGACTATTTGATTGCATTTTTTGATTTCACGCTCAAGGACATGCCTACTTCCCTTTTCGAAGAAGAAAATCAAAAATATAATGAGGCCAGGTTTAGCAGGTAATTTTTATTCGGGCGCCTTATTTGTGATAGGAGAAAAGAATGGAGAAGAAACCCGCTTTAGAATTAACGCTTGTACAGGATTTTGTCGGCAAATCCCACGCCGACCTGGATGGGGTCAAAGAATTGCTTGCACGTGAGCCTTCCCTCATCAACAGCGCCTGGGACTGGGGCGGCGGAGATTGGGAAACCGGTCTTGGCGCCGCGGCACACATGGGCAGGCGCGACATTGCAACGTTCCTGCTCGAGCATGGTGCACGCCTGGACCTGTTCGCGGCAGCCATGCTGGGCAACCTGGAAATCGTCAAAGCGACGCTGGGAGCCTATCCGGATGCGATCCATATCCCCGGTCCTCACGGCATTCCCCTGATCGCACATGCGCAGGCAGGAGGGCATGAAGCCCTGCAGGTCTACGATTACCTGCAGTCGATCACAGGTCAAAAGGAAGCAGCCCGCACCTGAAGGTGCGGGTTTGTTTTCTTGCATCCCCGTTCTCACTTCGAACTCCTCACTCTACTCTCCACCATCTCTGCAAACTTCAGCGAGTATGACATCGCGTCGAACAGCCAGTACCGCGAGGTCACCAGATTTCTATCCACCACGACGTGCGGAAAGGGAATGAGCCCGGACGAATACTGATTCTTATCCTTAAGCGCGATTTTGACCTCATCCGCGACATACATATCGTACGTTCTGAAGCGCCGCCCCAACAGCCAGAATGTCGAGCAATATCCGATCACTTCAAGCAGTTTGGTCAGCGATGTAGTTCGGTATTCATACAAAACACTTTTGCCCGTATCCGGGTCGATGGCGCGGGCGAGTACCAAAAGACCGTGGCAGATTGCGCCGATACCTTTTCCCTTTTTGAAGAACTTCACGACCTTTTCCTGCAAAACTTTACTTTCCAAAAATTGCTTCATTCCTGGGGCATGTCCGCCGGTGAGCAGCAACGCGTCATAATCGTCTGCATGGATCTCAGTGTATTTGACCGGTTTTTGATATTCCTCTGTCTGCGTCATTCGCCTGTAGTCGGCCAGCCCCATCGGGCCGGCGCCCAGCGGTCCGCGTACAAAGCCCATAAGCAAGCGAGGATCGGCTTCAGGGATAGCTCCATTCTCGGTAGCAAAAGTAGTTTTCCAGCCGCGATCCGTGCAGACCCGCCATGGAGTAGCGGCTTCCGTTGGGTCGAAATCGTGATCCGGCAGGGGAATTAGCACGTGG
>DATHTL010000071.1:0-6988 GCA_035463255.1 Anaerolineales bacterium
GTCGCTCGCGTTGTCGCGAAGCGAGTTCATAGGAACGAGGGCTCATTACGCACAACTGGGGAGGAAAGGCTCTGTTATGTCATTCCAGCAGTCATACGCTCTCGGCGGGTCAGAGACCCACGCCGAGCAGAGTGGAATCCAAAAGAAAAAGGCAGGACGGATTCTTGGTGGAAGAACTTGGGATGAGATGCCAAATAGACAAATAACTTGGGTAAAGAGTTAATAGCTTTCTTAAATACGAAAAGCAAAAAGCGTAGTTGGAATTAGGCTTTTTGCTTCAGGTACACCCACTCGGCGGAGGTACGAAGATGAGACCTGCGATCACATGTTGTCTTGGCCACAAACCATCGGCAAGCGAAAAATCTCTAATATGCATTGAGGAACTTAGCTCGGCGTGGGTCTTCAACCTCGTCGAAAACAATGACCGAAGGTCTCAAAACAAAACCAAAAGCGGACGAGTTTCCTCGTCCGCTTATTTGTCAGTTGAAGAGCACTTCTTTCTAGCACTCACTAAACCCACAGGCATAGCATTTGCGGCAGCCTTCTTCGTTCACTACCGCCGCTTCACCGCACTCGGGGCACAGGTCGCCGATCCTCATCGGTTGAAAATCAAAAGCAGCTTCGGCTTCTTCTTCGATCGTGTGACCCTGCCCACCGTTGCCATTGGTTTTCTCCTCCATCACGGGCAGCGCGCCGGCTCGCTCCCGCAGGTACATATCGAGCACCTGTCCGATGCCGTCGGGCAGGGAGCGCACGCGGTTGGGTCCCATGCCCAGCGAGCGCCCGCCGCCGATCCCCATCAATTGCCGGACGATCTCGCGCAGGCGGTCCGTCTGCTTGGTGGGCGACCCCATGCGCAGGATGTACGAGATCAAACGCCCGATCGCTTCGGAGACTGCGGCGGTCTCGGAGCCTGCCTTGGCCGTGTTGATGAACGCCTCGAAGGGCTGGTCCCCGCCGTTCTGGTTGATGGTGACGAACGCCTTGCCCACGGGAGTCTCTACGCTGTAGGTCTTGCCGCTGAGCGCACGCGGGCGCGGCTTCTTCGGGTCCGCAGAGAAGGTGGGAGCCAGCTCGGGCATTTTCTGAGCAGGCGCTTCGGCGGCCGGGGTTTCCTTCTTCTCTGCCGTAGCTTTCGTCTCCAGCACGACCTTCTCGCGCGAGCCGGTCACATAGACGGTGATGCCCTTGCAGCCGAGCTCCCAGGCCAGCATATAGGCTTTGGCCACATCCTCTTCCGTGGCGGTCTCAGGGAAGTTGACCGTTTTCGAGAGCGAGTTATCCACGAAGGCTTGCAGCGCGCCCTGCATGAGCACATGTTCCTCGGCCATGATGTCACCTGAGACCACGAACGTATCGCGCACCGATTGCGGGATGTCCGTGATGTGCTGGCATGTGCCCTGGCGCATCACCTGCTCCACGATCTCCTGGCGCTTCTCCTCGCCCAGACCCAGCTTCTTGAGCGCCTCGTCGAAGCGCGGGCTGGCATAGGTGAGCCGCAGATCCTTGCCGTTGTCGTTCACGTGGCGGATATACGCCAGCGCGAAGACGGGCTCACAGCCGTAACCCTCGCAGCCGGCGACCGTGGCGATCGTGCCGGTCGGCGCGACGGTGGTCTGCGCGGCGTTGCGAATGCCGTGGTGTTTGATGCCGTCTACAATGGAGTCCCATTCGATGGCAGGCCGGCCCCAATCTTGGTGACTGGAGACTAGAGACTGGGGAGGGGTCCAGCTCATGTTGTCCATGTCGTAGATCGAGCCTTCGATGGCGGGGAACGGTCCGCGCTCTTCGGCGAGCTCGATGCTGGTTTTCATGGCATGATAGCGGACGAATTCCATCACTTGCGCGCCGAACTCCTGCCCCTCCTTTGAGCCATAGCGCACACCTACGTGGTACATCAGGTCCGCCAGCCCCATGATGCCCAGTCCGATGCGGCGGGCCCGGTGGGCAGCTTCCTGCAACTGGGGCACCGCGGGCACGTAGGCATTGGCTTCCACCACGTCATCGAGGAAGCGTGTGGACAGCACCACGCTCTGGCGTAGCAATTCCCAGTCCACGGTGCCATCGGGACCGCAGTGCTCGTTGAGGTTCACCGAACCAAGACAGCAGTTCTCATATGGGCCGAGCCATTGTTCGCCACAATTGTGTACAACCAATCCATTGGCAATGAATGCATTTGTATCCGGTTGGTGCAGGTCATAAACAGGCTCCACACCATCGGGTTCCACAGCAAGCACAGTTGCCAGGAACGACTCTTCATAGGGCCCACGCACCATGCGACTGAGATAACTCGCAAGCTTACTTTGTTTGGCTTCCGTAAGAAAACCGATCTCATTTGCAAAACGAATGAGACTTCTCTTGCTAATCGCCAAATCATGCTGCGGTTGATGGAAATATTCCTTTGTCCCGCCTTTACCATCGGGCATTGGGCGATAACCAGCTAAACGACGATTCTCATAAATCCGGCTGGCAACGCCGAAATTCAACAGTAACCGTTGAACATCCTTGAGCAAGGTTAGATGACTGGCAGAAAGACGCACAGAGCAACCTTTTTCGCCGCCATCATTTACCTGTCCATCCGCCGTAAATAATGCCTGCAAGAAACCTCGTTGAATATCCTCGCTTCCAGCAAAGACAGCTGATGGAACAAAATGCTTCTTCTCTTCAGTAATTCCATACTGTGCTGCCCAAACCCGCAGGCGATCAGAGGCAATACGTGCTTCATCGCGTTCATCCACCTGGGTTATGCCCACCGGATAGGCACGTCGCTGTGTGGGCTTTTCTACAAGGTTCGTAACCATCTGGGCAAACGCAGGAGCCAATTCTCGTTTCTCGTCTCCGAAGAAGGAAAGAACAGCACGTACTACGTTAACGGTTCCATCGCCAACCAACCAACCCAATACCCGACCCTCTTCGAGATTGCCTGCTGAACCGAATCCACCCTTTCGGTTCAAGATATGCAGGCGATCGCCGGATTGCAGATCACGTGCCTCCACCCAGCCTCGGGATGTCATTACACGGTGATCCTCTGTCAGGCGTACTTCGTATCCTTCGCGGGTCATCAAGCGAAAAACGGGTTTTGTGCCTGTTTGAAAAACGTGTGTTGCAGACAGGAACGTATCGGTACCAAACCGCGCATCGGTAACAACGTTGATTTCCATTCCCTCTGCAGCCAATTCATCTGCCCGACGTAAACCCTGGTCAGTGTAAATTAAAGTATCACCTGTAACGCATGGATTTGTCGCTTCCAATGGATAGAGATGCGGGACGGGGTTGCCCCGGTTGGCTGCATCCAAAAATAATACGCCAGGCTCACCATTGTGATGGGCCTGTTTAACAATCTTATTGAAGAGATCGCGAGCCTTCACCTTGTGATAGCCGCGAATCGTGATTCCTTCTTTCTCTGCCTGCTCCAGCGTACCGCTAAATTTGCGCTCTTTCGTCTCTGCGATATCGGGGAAGCGCAACTCCCAATCCTTGTCTTCCTTCACCGCGCGCATGAACGCGTCGGTGATGCCTACCGAGATATTGAAATTCGTGATGTGATTTTCGTTTGTCTTGGAAACGACAAAGTCTTCCACATCGGGATGGTCCACGCGCAGGACGGCCATGTTGGCGCCGCGGCGCGTGCCGCCCTGGGCGATCTCGCCAAAGGCATGGTCGTAGACGCGTAAGAAACCAACCGGTCCCGTAGCCTGTCCCGCCGAGGTTTGCACCAGCGCACCCTTCGGCCGCAAGCGCGAGAACGAGAAGCCGTTGCCGCCGCCCGTCTGCTGGATCAGCGCGGCGTCGCGCAGGGTCTGGAAGATGCCCGCCGTGTCACGCCCCATGTCATCGGTGATCGGCAGCACGAAACAGGCGGCTAACTGCCCGAGCGGAGTGCCTGCGCCGGTAAAGGTCGGAGAATTCGGGAAGAACTTCTTGCTCGAAAGCAGATGGTAATACTCCACCGTGCGCTTCTGCACATCGGCGTCCCACTGCTCCTCGACCCTGGCGACGTGATACGCCACGCGCCAGAACATTTCCTCCACGGTCTCGGCGGGCTTGCCGTCATCGCCGCGACGGACGTAGCGCTTCATCAGCACCTGGCGGGCATTGTCCGTTAGATTTGCCTTTGGCAGTCCCCTGGGCATGGGAGGCGTGGGGAGTAATCCATTCTTTACTGTTGTAGCCGGGATGGTGGTTTTGCTTGTTGCCATAAAACACTCTCCTCTAAACTGATTTTTTCGCGCGGCGCTGCGTTCACAGATGGGGCACAAATCACCGGCGACCTGCACGCCGCGCGAGGAAATAAAAATGACAGCGACGCTCCGCCGTGGGCGGAAACTATCGCTGTCACTTAATTAGCTTTCAAGCAGATGATCGATTTCTTTGCGGAGGGAATGGAGATCATCCAAACCAAGATAGACAATGGCGTAACGGATGTAGGCGATCTGATCCATCTCTTTCAAACCATTAATCACCAGGTCACCGACCACGCGGGACGAAACTTCTGCCTTGCCCATTTTTTGCATCTGCGATTCGACCTGTCCGATCAGCCGCTCGATGTCGGCTGCGGAGACCGGTCGCTTGGCGCAGGAGATGCGAATGCCGCGAGCCAGTTTTTCACGATCGAATTCTTCACGGGTGCCATCCTGCTTGACGATCAGAGGGGTTGCCAGGATTGGGCGCTCATAGGTGCTGAAGCGCTGTCCGCATTTGAAACATTCGCGCCGGCGTCGAATGCCTCCGTGGCTGTCATGAGATGTATCCAACACTTTAGAATCGTGATGCTGGCAGTATGGGCACCGCATTGTTTACTCCGCTCCATTATTAGAACATTTGTTACCACCATATGTGGGCGTTCGAGCACTGCATCCCCGTACATTTAGTGTTTGCTTGTAAGGATTTTAGCATAAGAGACAGGGTGATTACAAGAGGACACACGGGGGATTAACCTTAAAATTTCATATCAGAATCCAGCTATCTTGTCCTTTACAGGACTGCTACGCTAGTGATACTATGGAAACGCATCGAGTCTTCATCCCCGTAAAAAAAACAGTCGAATGAGGAGTGCAGAATGAGAGCATTCAAAGTGTTCATTTTCGGATTGCTTTATGGATGGATTTTCAAAATCGCCTTTGACAGGATCTATCGCGAAAATGAGATGGAAGATGTGCGCAACGAGAATCGATCCCTCCGGGAATATATTGGTTCGCTGGAATCGCAGCTCGAATCAAAATCGCTTGCAGCGAGACCTGTACAGCGAATGGATTTGCAGGCAGAGCCGAAAGCTACTCCCGCGCCCGAGCCAACCACCGAACCGACAACACCACCTCCCGGGCAGGAGGATGTCCCGGTGCCACCAGGCACACTGGGCGCCACCGAAGAACTCAAGGATGACTTAAAAGTCATCAAAGGGATTGGTCCCGCGATCGAGCGTAAATTGAATAACTCCGGGATCTTCACCTTTGCGGCGCTCGCACAACTGAGCCCAAAACAATTGGAAGAAATCCTTGGCAGCCAGGTCCGGCGGCTACAGGATGAGAATGATGTGATCTTGCAGGCGGTCAGGCTTGCAAAGAACAATCCGAGGTGACGAACCCTACGGCAGTAAAAAGTAAGGCGGGCATTTAGCCCGCCGATACAAATTATGTCACGCCAAAGGCATGACCTACGGTAATTCCTTCAAAAACTTCATTACGATTTGATTGAGTTCCTCCGCATGCGATTGGTGTGGGACGTGCCCCGCATGCAGCACTTCGCCTCTGGCTTTGGGCAACGCACTCACCAGACGCGGGAACGAAGCGGGCGACAGCGTCTTATCGCGGTCGCCCCACACGACCAGCGTGGGCGTATTGATTTCGTGCAAAACTTCGGTCATATCCGCAATGACATTGGGGACATGGTAGATGCCGGGTGCGGTGCGCTTGTAGTCCAGGATGGTCTGCACCCGGGCTTTTTGCGGCAAGGAGCGCAGGGCGCCCACGCCGTGTCCAATGGCCAGGCTCGACATATCCACAAAAAAGCGAAATAGCCATTCGGGAGTCCGCCCCACGATGAACTCGGTCAAATTGGCGCGCCCGTACGTATTGCGCAGGAGGAAAGGCAGCTGGGTGCGGGAATAAAACGGGTTGACGAGCACCAGGCCGCGGGTCCAGGCGGAGACGCGCCGGGCGTATTCCAGCGCGACGTGCCCGCCCATCGAGTGACCGATCAAGATGGCCGGCTCGGTCAAGCGCAGCGATTTCATCCAGTTGGAGAAGTGCTCGAAGATCCAGTCCATCTGGTAGGCACGTGCGCCCATCTTCGGGCTGTCGCCGTGTCCCAGCAGGTCGGGGGCATAGGCCGCGTATCCGCTCTTGGTCAGTTCGGGGATCAAATCCTCCCAGTCGTACAACGACGCGGCCAAACCGTGGATCAGGATCACAGGCGTGCCTGTGCCCTGATAAATGTAGTTCGCTGTTTCCGGGATGGAAATCGTTTCTAAGACATTACGCATAAATCTTGCTAACCTTTGACAGATCGTCTTTACTAAGATATTGCCTGCGCCTGTTCGGCATGTCGCTCATACCGTTTGGCTAACTCTCTTCTTAACACCTTACCGATAAACGTGCGCGGGAAGTCTTCCATAAAGATCACAAAGCGCGGCACCAGATGCGGAGGCAGGCGTCGCTTTGCATACTCGATCACTGCCCTGGGCGTGGGCGGCTCCTTGCCTGCGATCACAAACGCAAACGGACGACCCGCCACCGCGGCCACAGCCACTTCCTTCACCTGTGGGATCTCGTAAAGCACTTCTTCGATATCGCGCGGGAAGGCAGGCTGTTTTTGCTGGTTGCTCGGATACCACATATCCGCCTTGCGGGCGATGATGCGGAAATACCCATCTTCGTCCACCTGGGCCACGTCACCGGTCAGCAGCCAACCGTCATCAGTAAGCACTTCCTTCGTGGCTTTCGGATCTTTCCAGTAGCCGAGCATCACCTGTGGACCGCGCACGGCCAGC
>DATHTL010000072.1:0-34383 GCA_035463255.1 Anaerolineales bacterium
TCAAGCGCTGTATGACCGAGATCCAGTGTTCCTCTGAGGTGATCTCACCTGTGGAGGCTCGAACGCTACTGTCGCTGTCAAAAATGAGCTTGTTAAGATCGTCGTAATCGATGCCGAGACGGTCTGCCAGTTGCTGGCGCGGCGCCTGAAACTCCGTGCGGACGATCACGCCGCCCAGATCGAAGAAAACAGCTTTGATGGTCATTTACTTTTCTTCGATGCGCCTTTTGTGCTTGTTTTCTTGTCCGTTGACTTTTTGGTATCGGCAGCAGGCGCGGTCTTCCGCGAGGCAGTCTGCGGCTTGGACTCTGCCGGAGTTGCAGCAGGTTTAGATTTAGTCGCGCCTTTCTTGGCCGGAGCAGGCTCGGGAGCCGCTGCCGCTTCCGCGACGGGAGTCTCTTCCGCATTCGGAAGAGGCGCTTCCTGCTGAGGGTGCTCCTTCATTTCCTTTTCAAACTGCTTTAATTCTTCCCGCCAGTTCGGCATGGCCATCTCCAGCCGCTGACGAGGGATCCGCGTGGCACGCCGGCAGCGCGGACAGTGTGCATCATAGTGAGTCAGGTTTTTTGAGTCTACTTCCTGCAGTGCATCGAGCATGGCTACGCGACTCAGGGTATAGGGTGTTTGACAGAAAGAACAACGGATGTTCATGTGTACAGGTTCTCCTCTTCTAATAATATGTTTTAGATAAACCTTGCGAAGCGCCTGGAGGGCAGCCTTCGCAAGGTTATGTTTTTACTCCTGGAGGGATTGTACACTGATTTCTTTACCAGGGCGCAGCTCCTTCTCGTACTGGTCAAACGCCTGGTGCACGTGCATGCCCGCGCTTTCGTAGAGCCGCAACGCGCCGGTTAGATTCTGGGCATCCACACCCAATCCCACTTTACGCTTGCCGCGCCGGTAGAATTCATTGAACGAATGACGCAGGAGGGCAAGCCCCAGTCCGCGCTTGCGCCACGGACGGCGCACACCCAGTGTACCTACCCAACCCACGTCGGGGTCGTCGAAGGCGTGAGGGCGGCACAGATTAATACCGGCGATTTCCCCGGAAGGGGCATCCATGGCAATGAACAACAGAGTAGGGTCAGAGCCTTCATCTTCCCAAAAATGCTTGAAGCGTTTCAAGCCTTCTTCGAAGGACTGTTCCACAAATCCGAAGTGGTCACGAAATGAGTCTTCCACGGCGCGATAGACAGCCGCGGCATCCTTCTCCGGGTCGTAGGTGCGCAGTGTGATATCTTCGGGGAATTCCGGTTCCGGAACAGGCGCGTCCATTTCGATGAGCATATGGTAGGAACTGCGTATCTGTTGGTAACCCATATCCGCGAAGAGCTTCTTCGGCTTTTCCGCCTCGCGAAATGTGCCCACGCGCGGCGCAAAGCGCAATTCCGCAGGCACATTCGGAAGCTCCCGCAATGCGCGCTGCTCTGCCCAGTGCAACAGCCATGTACCGATCCCCAGGTCTTCATAGTCGGGATCGACTCGTCCCCAGACCCACGGGTGGACGAGCGGACTGGATGTAGTCCAGATTTCGATATAACCTGCCATCTGTCCGTTCGGTGCAAAGACGAGGCGAATATTGTCGGCCGGATCAAAGTTCGGCGAGACCCACTCGTTGCGAATGGCATCTGCATCGGTGATCTCATCACGCCCGATCACCGCATGAGACCAGCGGTTGAACATTACAAGGCATGATTCAACATCATTCATCTCTGCACCGCGGGCCGTGAAGCCTTCGGGCAGCTCAACGACAGTTTCTTTTTGCAATTGCGTGTTCACTTTTTATTCCTTTTGCTACTGAGACGCAGAGCCACAAAGTTCTGATTTTTCTCAGCGCCTCCGTGTCTCAGTGGCTAATCATTATTCTTCATCGATATTACGACCGGGGCGTAGTTCCTTTTCGTAGGTCACAAATTCACTGGCGACGTACATGCCAACCTTTTGATACAGGCGCGTCGCCCCCGTGGGGTTCTGCGCATCCACGCCGAGACCAATGGTCTTCATGCCGCGCTTATAAAATTCACCAAACGAGTGGAGGAGCAACGCTTCACCCAGTCCGCGTTTGCGCCATGGACGGCGGACTCCCAAGGTGCGGATCCAGCCGATGCCCATGCGATAGCGGTTGAGCGAGAAGCCGGCCACCTCGTTCCCATCCCAGGCGACTTTCCAGAGAGTCGAGTCGAATTCCGGGTCGTCAAAGCGGCTACGCATCCATTCTTCGAGGGTGATGTCATGGCTGCCCCAATGGTCACGCCAGGCTTCATTCTGCGACTGCCAGACCGCGACATCGTGCTCGCCTTTGACAAACGGCCGCAGTTCGATGCCCTCGGGTAACTTCGGCTCTGCGGGCGGGCCGTCCAGCATGATCTCCATGCGCCAGTGATAGCGCAGCGGCTGATAGCCTTCATTGTGGTGCAGCTCGTGGCTGGCGGGGTCGCGGTTATCGATGCCGCTGCGCAGCGAGACGCGCACATCAGGCTCTGCGAGAGGCAATTGTTCAAGAGCACGTTTCTCGATCGTACGCAGCAGCATTGTGCCAATGCCGCGTCCCTTGAACTCGGGGTGGACGTAACCATCCGTGTGCAGGATCGCATGTTTGTGGCCGTTGTTGAACTCTTCAAAGCCAACAATACGTCCGTCTGCGGTCTCGACCAAGAACGCATCGCGCTCCAGTTTAAATTCGGGCGCTTCCCATTCGTGTTTTAATTCCTCAGGCGTGACCGCAACGGTTGTGTCTCCATCGGCGGCGCACACATCGTAGATCAACTGCGCCACCGCTTCGAGGTCGCCCCATTGGGCAGGGCGTAGTTTGAGGCTTGATTCGAGAAGTCCTTCGTTATTTTTGGTCTGTGTGTTCATAATTTCCTTCCAATCTTGTAATAAAGGTGAGCCTTAAAACACTGCGTTGGTTTCGATATGCCCTGTGGACTACTTAACCAGCAGTATCTGCAAGTTCCATCCATTCTTCGCGCAGGATGCCCATGAGGAGCACATCCCAGCGCTTGCCTTCTTTGTTCAATGCTTTCCGCACCCGCCCTTCATGGCGGAAACCTGCCTTCTCGTAGGAACGGATGGCGCGCGGGTTATATTCGAACACAGTCAGCGTCACCCGCTGTAAATTGACCTCCATAAAGGCAAAACGCAAAAGAATGTTCATCACATCGGTGCCATATCCCTTGTTCCAGTATTCTGTTTCGCCGATCCCGAGTCCTACGAAGGCATCCCGTCCGGGCCAATTCACCACATCGAGCCCGAGTTCACCGATTAACTTGTCTTCTGTCAGTGTCCGGATACTGAAGTAATAGCTCGCCAGCGTCAGCTCACCGACTTCCTCTTCCATCCATTTCAGGGCTGCCTTGGAAGATTGCAGTGGTTGCCCGGATGAATTGAGCAGCCTGAAGTATTCAGAATTTCGGTTCCAGCGCGGGAACGCCTTGCTCATATCTTCCGGATCGAATGCAGATAAACGCACAAATTTCCCTTGAAGAACATCTTCCATATTTATCCTCGTTCCTGCATCTGCAGCCATTCCTCACGCAGGATGCCCATCCAAAGCGAATCGTAGCGCCTGCCTTCACGCTGCAAGTCCTTGCGCGTGCGACCCTCTAATCGAAAGCCGCATTTCTCATAGGATCGTAAGGCGCGTGCGTTGTACTCATGCAGTCCCAGCGACAGGCGCTCCACACCTAGTTCGGTAAAGACATATTGCTGGCAAAGCTTCATCATGTCGGTGCCGTAACCTTTGCTCCAGAATTCCCGCTCACCGATGGCCAGACCTACCCAGGCTTCGCGGTGGATCAGATCTACCCACAGGCCCAGGGAACCAATGTATTTATCCTCTGCCAGCGTGCGAACGGTAAAAAAGTACCGCTCCGGCTTGAAACCGCCTTCCGCCTGTTTTTCGATCCAGTTCTTGATGCTTTTTTCAGAATGCAGGAGAAGTGGGTCGCTATCTGCCATGCGGTGATATTCCGAATCGCGCTGCCAGCGAACTTCTGTCCTGGCGCGCGTTTCCGGCTCCTCCATCGTAAAGCGGACCAGCGTTCCGCGAAATAGATCTCTCATCGCTTCTCCTTACCTGGAATTTGGGCCTGCCATTCTTCACTTAACAAGCCGAAGACGTACAGGTCCCAGCGGCGGCCGTCGCGCTCCAGCGATTTGCGGCGGCACACTTCTTGCACAAAGCCCGCCTTTTGCAGCAGGGCAACTGCGCCTTCGTTATATTCTGGCACAACAGCGCTGATGCGGAAGAGGTTGAGCTCGGCAAAGGCAAAGCGCAGCAACATGTTCAGCGTCTGTGTGCCAAATCCTTTTCGGCGATCCTCCGCCGAGCCAATGCCCAGGCGGATGAAGGCATTGCCATTGCTCCACTCGATCCGTTCGATGGTGGCCTTGCCGATCAGGCGGTCATCTACTTTGGCGCGGATCGTGAAGTAATAAAGATTCTTATCCTCTTCGACCTGCTTCTCGAGCTTTTCATATTGCTTCTTGATCATCGCAGCCGACATGGGGCGCGCAGGACTCGTTTCCATCAGGCGCATAAATTCAGAATCGTGTGTCCATCTGGATTCGACCTCAGGATCCTTTTCATGATCGATCGGACCCAGACGAATATCCTGTCCTTCGAATAATTGAGTTTGAATGTCGAACATGTTGCCTCCACATAAAATAGACTTACAAAACAAAAAGCCACGAGCATTGCCCATGGCCTTATGGAAAAGAAAACAGCCACGGGCGAGTGCACCGTGGCTGTCGTTAATCACATTGCGTGTAAATTAACGATGAGCAGGCGCACTACGCGAATCAACATTTCCACTGTCGATGAAAAAGGCTTTGCCATAGAACTTGGGCATGTTGACTATCATCAATCGTGCGCTCCTTTCTTAGAAATTTCTCACATTCGAAGTGTAACACGCAGTTCAATTCCCCGTCAAGTCATTGAGTGAGAAAGGAAGGTGGTACGATGGTTACATGGAAAACCGATATAGATACCATCCCCCTCCACACTGTGCTGATCATTTCAGACCAGCACGAGAACGTCGCAATCTGGGATGCTCTGTTCAGTCAGAGAAATTGTATTGTTTTATCTGAATCGAACGTCGCTGATGCCCTGCAAAGCGCGCGGCTCATCGGTCCCTCATTGATGCTTATCGATATGAACTTATCAAAGTCAGAACGGATTTCTTTGATAGACGGATTACGTGCAGCCAGCCGCGGCCCCATTCTGATGCTCATCACCGCAAATACAATCGATGAAATCGTCGAAGCCAATCAGGAAGGCGCAGACGAGTGCCTTGTCAAGCCGGTTAACCCTGCCGTCTTGGTTGTGAAAGCCATGGCCTGGCTGGGACATGGTCAACGCAGCGAGCGCGCGCCAGCCATGTTGGGTGTAACTCTCTAGAGCCATTTTTTCTCCTCCTTGTTTCGATTCGGTCATCGCAGTCATCATCGCTGAATCAAAACGCCCGTGGGGCTGCACGGGCGTTTTGATTTTAAGTATGTGCTTATGGATTCGCGACCGTGCTGATAAGCCCCGCCTGCAAATCGTTCAAGGCCTGCTCCACGAGGCGCTGCTTGCCAGGTGTGAGAAGGCTTGGGTCCACATCGGCCAGGCCGAGGGGCGATTGAACCGTCTGCCCGCCCTGCCCGCTGACTAAACCTGGCCAGGCATTCTGGATGGCCTTGATCACGTCTGACTGGATAGTCATCACCCAGCCTGCAGGTCGCTGCTCGGGGCTGACGGTTCCGATCATGGAGGCACCGGTAGTACCGATATAAGTTGTAAGATCCGAAGTGGCAATCGCCGGGTGAAGATAGATCGTCTGGACTTTATGTTGCATCATCAAGATATCGGCGTAGGCATCGTAGTTTGCCGGATCTTCCTCCGCGCCGATCTCAATATATTGGGGAAACGGCCCCGGGTAAAAGTACATGGGACGGCAGTCGCCGCAATAGTACTTTATTCCGGCGGCAAAGGCGTTTAGCCCTGCCAGGGCCTCTGCGTTATCTTTAGGCATCATCATCCCGATGCGGTAATCCTCTGTGATCATGGCCGCGGTATAACCTGCCAGAAACCCGGCAATATCCGGTTGCACATTATTACCCAGAACACTGATATTCCCGCCCGCAACCACGCCCGGGATATTAATGGCAAGGAACTGCACCTGCGGCGCCGCGGCCGCCAGCTCGGCCACGCCAGGATCTGGAGGCAGCACGATCACAACCTTAAGGCCCGGCTCGAGATCTGCGGGCGTCAGTTGATTGCGCACTTGAAAGCGCAGCCCGGATGCCTGGGCAAGATCGTAGACAGTGGATTGGTAGAGATTCGAAGTCTCGGGATCAAGATCGGCTGGCACGACCAGGATCGCCAGCGGCGTGGTCGGGGTTGCGGTCAAGGTGGGCGGGACGACCGGCGTCTCGCTTGGTATGGGTGTCAGTGTAGCGGCAGCCTGATTCCCCCCGCAGGCACTCAGGGCAGCCGTGAAGATCAAGAAGAGAATGACGAATCGTTGACGCACAGGGTTCTCCAAATTCAGGATGCAAGAATTATACACGTTGATAGAACACCGCCCCGGAGCTTTGTTGAAACACCAGTTTACATACACGGAAGCTTCGGGATGTTCTGTTTTAAGCAAAAAGACCGCGCAGGCGCGGTCTTCATGGTGACAAGTTGTCGTCTCTTAGTTGGTCTTGATCTTGATCTGCTTCGGTCGGGCAGATTCGGCCTTAGGCAGCCGCAGTGTCAGAACGCCATTGGTGACGTCCGCTTCGACGTGATCGGCGTCGATGGGAGCCGGCAGGCGCAGGGTCCGGGTGAGAGAGCCAGTGGGAAGCTCATGAACCAGGTAGTTGTCCTTCTCTTCTACCTTGTATTCAGCTTTGATGTGAACGACATCCTCCAGGACCTGGATATTCAGTTCGTCGGCGCTGATTCCGGGCACGAGCGCGGAAAGGATGTAGGCTTCATTCTCCTCCCGGACGTTTACGCCCAGTGTCTGATTGCGGTTCTCTGCCCAGCGGCGTGCCATACGGCGGTACGGATAAGCTTGTAGATAGAATGTCATGGCTTTTCTCCTGTTTTTGATGTTTGATTATCGATTGAGTTAGCCATAGTTTAGTAAGAGATTGTAAGAAAAAAGATAAAGCGCTATAGAATTTATATATGAACACAGGAAACACTTTTTAAGCAAACAGGCTGGCAGTATTAGCTGCTTCTCCAGAAGCCGTAAACCCATGTCAGACCGAGAACCAAACTTCCCCATACTGCAAAGTATGAGCTTTACTCAGATGGCCAGGTTCACGGATTAAGGAGGAATAAGAAAACCCGCCGCAGACTATAGTCTGCGGCGGGAGGCTTCAAAATTCGAGTGGCTCGAAATTTACTTTACAGCTTTAAGGGCGGCGTCAATAAATATCCAACCGGCACCGGTAGCTTCCAATGTACATCCGGGTGTGCCCATTTCCCAGCATTCGGGATCGGGTACCCCAGTGCGGTGAGTCACTGTGACGGCGTCGGCAGGAATGTCGGTTGCCGATTTCTCAAGGAGTTTTTCCAAAGAGCCTGGCCCCCAGGAATTCGGATTATTGTATGCCCCAAAGGTGGCGTCCGCATTATTCAGGGAGCCATTCTTCTGCAGCATCAATGCCACTACGCCCGCGGTAGCCGGTGCAGAAAAACTGGTGCCGCTCATAAACAGGTATTGGAACGGCGCGGCGGAAGTATTATCCGGAGTCGCCTTGCTGGCGCACGTACGGACGTTCGTAGACGAAGTGACCTCGCCATCCTGATACAGATTGGCACAGGGATAGGGCAGCAACATAAAGCGACCCGAGGACGTTACATCCAAATATTGACCTTTGAGCTGACGGCTGCTGAAGTCGGCAACAAAGACTTCATCTACACCATTTTCGGGTACATCATCTAACCACCAGGTTTTATCGGGATAATCGTTCCATTGATTGCGCCAACCACCTGCGGCAACCGAGATCACCGGTTCGTAGGCACCGGGGAAGCCCATGCCTGCATTGCCACTATTGCTGGCAGAAGCAACAATCACCACCCCGGCCTTGAGGGCTGCCTCAATAGCAGCTTTCTCTACAGCATCCAGAGAAGGACCACCCAGACTTTCATTGATCACGATCGGCTGAGAAGGATTTTCAAGCTTGAGGCTTGTAATGTAATCAACACCGGCATTAATGGCGCTACCAAAGCATCCGATTGGCTCACAAACCTTGATCGGAATGATCTTGGCTCCATTCGCGACACCGGGTACCCAATAGGTTCCGGCTGCACCGGTGGCAAAGCCTTCACCCCATCCGCCCTCATTGGTATCATCCGTAAAACGATAACCAACAATGGTGGCTGAAACAGCCATCCCATGCGGATCGCTCCCTGCGTCCCACTGATTTGCATTCGCGGTTCCATTGGCTGCAATAAAGGCAGAAGCATATTGGGTGAGGATTTGACTTTCATCGAAATAATCGCGCCAGTTCGGGTAAAAGCCACTATCCAACACGGCAACCCAGACTCCACTTCCATCATAGGCTGTATTGTTTTCAGCATTCATGAGATCGAGCCAGTAGGAAGTGCCTGGGAGGGCAGTCTGGGCTTGCGGCGCAAATGTTACTTCATCCAATTGCTTGATCGTATCCTCATTCACTGAGGTGACGAAAGGCAACGCCCGTACTGCATTGATTTTGTTGGAAGGGATTGTGCCAGCCGCTCCCCCAAAATTCTTGTATACATGCTTAAGATTTGCCCCTGCGCTTTGTAATTGTGCCACCTGATCTGGCGTTAGCGGAGCCGCGGAACCAATCAGATAACCTTTGGCACTTTGTGCCGCTCCAGCTGCCGGCACAATACTCACGGCGAGCATCACAACCACCAGAATCGCGCTAAACCATTTTGCTTTCATTTAAAGTCTCCTCAAACTTTAGATCGATTGGAATTCGTTGGGGATCATCATGTTCTATCTCTCGTTGGCTGCCTCCTTACATTCCAAAAGACCGTCGAAGAAACCGGCGGCTTGGTAATCTGTCCATCTGTACGCATCAGCTGGGCAGATCCATATTATATATCGCGCCTCCACCCTCATCTGGGTTTGTCCTTACGGTAGGGCGCGAGTCTAACTCATGTAGTCAACTTTGGAGATTAGCGGATAATTAGAAAATCTATTTCCCTTACAAAAAACCTTGCATAAAAAACAAATTTGATTAAAATAAAAATGCTCCATACAGGGTGCCCCCCTCACTCTGTATGGAGCATTTTTTTATCTAGTTTCAGAGTATCTTTAGATCACTGCTGCTTCCACAGACTGGATTGGGGGTAGGAAATCCGCCAGCATATCCCAACTATCGCCGGAGTCTCGACTGTAGAATAACTGCCCTGTGTGTGTGCCCACATAGATGCCCGCGTCTTCAAACGTATCGGTTGCCATCGCCTCACGGAGGACAACCAGATGAGCCTTCTCGGGCAAGCCCTTGGTCAACCGCTCCCAGGAGTCCCCCGCATCGCGGCTGCGCCAGACTGAGAACTTTCCATCCACGCTCATGCGGAATTCATCGCTTTCCTCCAGGGCAACGTAGACGGTGCGCGGATCTGTGGGGTGGACGGCGACCGGGAAGCCGAAGCGCGAAGGCAGTTTGCCATCTCCGATGTCAATCCAATCTTCGGCGCAGTTATCACTGCGGTATACGCCGCAGTGATTTTGCTGATAGATCACACTCGGGGTGGAAGGATGCATTGCCATTTTATGCACGCATTGTCCAAACTCGGGGAATTTGTTCGGCATGAAGTCGGCACGCACATTTTTGTTGTAAGGCGCCCAGGTCTGCCCGCCATCGTCGGTGCGGTAACAGCCCGCGGCAGAAACGGCAATGTACATTCGCCGTGGATTTGTCGGGTCCAGTAAGATCGTGTGCAGGGTCAAGCCTCCCGCGCCGGGATTCCACTCGGCGCGCTGGGGATGATCGTACAGGCTTTCATTGAGCTCCCACGTCTCGCCGCGATCTTTGGACACGAACAGGGAGGCGGGCTGTGCGCCGGCGTACAAGATATTCGGCTCACTTTCGCGCCCGGGTTTGATGTTCCAGACTTTGATCATTTTCTCCGGCTGTTCCTTGATGCTTTCCCCGCCCTCCGAGCGGAAGGCTTCTTCCACCGTGCTGGCGGGACGGCCGGATTTTGATGCTCGGGAAAGGAGTGGTACCTGTTTCGCCTGCGTCCAGGTCTTACCGAGATCGTCTGAATAATGAGTGGTGGGGCCGTAGACGAAGTGGCTGGTCGCGGCGTGCAAACGCTGGTCGCGCGGGTCCATCTGGATATGCATCACATTCCAGCTTTTGAAGTGAATATCACTTGTTTTCCATCGTTTGCGCTTCTCATTGCTCTCGAAAATAAAGCCGCCCTTTTGTGTTCCAACGAAGACCAGTACCTTTTTACTCATAAGTGTCTCCTCTCGTTCGAAACAGAATAAATGTTCTAATCATTCTATCATAAAGACCCGACACTTTTCATTAAAAAATATAGGTGATATGCCCTATTGCAACAAAGCCGCCCGCCGATTACGATTCTGAGTGAAAAGGAAGAAGGAATGAGAAATCGTCTCCGGATGATGATCATCGCAGCTATCATTGGAGTGTCGTCTTGCAACCTGCCTGCTTCTCAGACGACAGAAATGCCCGCATCCACACCTTCCCCTGTGCTTGATACGCCGACATCAAGCATTCTTACGTTTACGCCTATTCCCATTGAGACCTTAATCAACGTCGAGTTACCCACTAGCGTGATCACGCCCAGTTCCACACCGAGCGTTTTTCTCGCCTCACCGAAAGACCAGCCGGTAAACTGTCGTTACGGGCCCGCCACATCTTATGCTGTGATCGGTGCCCTGAACCTTGGAGCAAAGGCAGAGATGATTGGCAGAAATGCGGATTCCACCTGGTGGTACGTCCGCAACCCCACCGATCCATCCACGTCTTGCTGGCTCTCCGCCGAATTCGTCCAGACGGTGGGCGATGTACAATCCCTGCCGGTGGTAACTGCATTGGAGAACATGGTGACCGGTATCCAGGTGCGCGTGGACCCGCCTGTGATAAACGTGGCCTGTGACGCGCTCCCGCAGGTGGTGAGTATCAGCGCACAGATCACAGCCAGCGGCCCGGCTACTGTGGTCTGGCATTGGCAACTGAGTACAGGTGTGGTTTCGCCTGATAAACAGATTCTGTTCGAAGCCGGCGATACCAAAACAGTCCAAGATTACTATGAGGTTAGGGCGATCAATGATTATATTGTCCAGGTCCAAACGACTCTACCAAACATCATGACCGGACAGTCCAGCTTCAAAGTGGTTTGTACCCCATAGTAGTGCTCTGCCTTGCGGGAAAATGGTCGCTCACCCTGTTTTAGGGTGGGCGACTTTTATAAGGCCTTTGTTAAGCCGGGTAGTGCTTGCCTGATATATAATCCCTTCAGAGGTTGTGTGAAACAAAACATCGCCGTGCTCATTGCAGGTTTCGCTCTGGCAGCCTGTATCTCTTCCAACAACCCCTCCGTACGCGTGTCGGACGACAAGCTGTCTGAGATTCAGGCCCGTGGCACGTTGATCATTGCTACCGATTCCGACTACCTGCCACAATCCAGACTTTTGCCAGGTACGCTGCATAGCGCAAAAACGAAATGCGAAGCATCACACTATACAGCCAACCAGTTGACAGGTTTCGACGTAGAGGTGGCAGTGGAGATCGCTCACCGGTTAGGCGTGGAGCCATCGAGGGCCATGGAGGGCGGATCTGGATTCAGAGTAAAGTAGGCGAGGCGTCCACATTTTTCTTCACCCTGCCCACTCTAGGCAAGCTCCATCCTGATTCCGTACTATAATACGCTATCACGCCCGAGGAGAATGCCACAACATGAAGCGCGCCGTCAGCATCAGCATTGGTTCGTCCAAGCGTAACAAAGCCGTGGAAGTGATGTTGCTTGGTGAAAAAGTCAGCATCGAGCGTGTCGGTACCGATGGCGATATGGAAGCCGCCGCCCAGAAATATAAGGAACTTGACGGGAAAGTGGATGCCTTTGGCGTGGGTGGTGCAGACCTTGGCGCACTCGTGGATGGAAAATGGTTCCCCTTGTATTCTGTGCAACCCATGGTGCGCTTCGTGAAGAAAACGCCATTGGTAGATGGCGGTGGATTGAAAAACACGCTTGAAAACAAAGCTCCAGCATTTTTAGACAGGAGAATTGGCGATTACATCAATGCACGCGGA
Organism: Anaerolineales bacterium; assembly: GCA_035463255.1. Taxonomy (GTDB): domain Bacteria; phylum Chloroflexota; class Anaerolineae; order Anaerolineales; family Villigracilaceae; genus Defluviilinea. Next base: position 12,265 of record DATHTL010000072.1, read on the forward strand.
CGCAAAGTGCTGGTTACTCTTGGAATGGATCGTTGGGGACTCTCGAAGAGTTTTGTTGAATATGGTTACGAAACGATATTTGGCGATTTCATGTTTGGTTTGGATCTCCCGATTGCCATTCGCAAGATCAGTCAGCTCAAACTACTGGGTAACCTGCTTATGCCAATTGTGGGTCGCCTGCCATTTGAGTGGGTTTACCCCACCGGTGAAAAACAGGAAAAACGCACACCCAAATGGGGAAAATATTACGCCTGGGCAACGGTCATTGCGGGTGACTGTCATTACATCAAGCGTTTTATGCCCGATGACCTGACAGGCAAAGTTATTGTCACGAACACAACTACGCCTGAGGATGTAGAGTCCTTTCGCAAAGTCGGTGTGAAGTATCTCGTCACAACCACGCCGGTGCTGGATGGGCGTTCCTTTGGCACGAATATGATGGAAGCTGCCCTGGTGGCCGTCTCTGGTAAAGGGCGCCCACTGACCTGGCCCGAACTGACCGAGATGCTGGATAAGCTCGGCTTCGAGCCACAGCTGCAGGAACTGAATTAGGTAAACCGGTAGATAAGTAGACCCGTAAACAGGTTGCGTACATGTGTACCTGTTTACGTGTGTACCATCTCAAGGAGAATTTATTTATGGATGCAATCATCACCGCAGGTGGAATCCCAAGACCCGAAGACCCGCTTTACACCTATTCGAATGGGGATTCCAAGGCGCTTATCGATGTGGCCGGCAAACCAATGGTCCAATGGGTGCTGGATGCTCTAGGTAGCGCGAAACGAGTGAACAATGTTATTGTTGTCGGGCTCTCGCCAAAGAGCGGTGTTACCTGTAAAAAGCCCCTACACTTTGTCTCGAACCAGGGACGTATGCTCGCCAATATTGTCACCGGTGTGAATAAAGCCCTTGAGATTAATAAGAAGAATCAGTATGTGCTGGTTGTTTCTTCGGATATCCCGACGCTTAAGCCCGAGATGGTGGACTGGCTGGTGGATACTTGCATGGAAACCAAAGACGACATCTACTACGGTGTTTGCCCGCGTGACGTCATGGAAGCTCGTTTCCCTGATTCGAAGCGCACGTATACGCATCTTAAAGACATGGACGTCTGCGGGGCGGATATCAATATCACGCATGTGCGCATGGCCACTGAACATCTGGATATGTGGGAATCCCTGATCGGCTCCCGCAAAAGTCCCTTAAGGCAGGCTGGGCTCATCGGTCTTAGCACACTCTTTGCACTCTTTACAAGGCGGCTCACGCTCGAGGATGCTGTGCAGCGTGTTTGCGACCGGATCGGCATCAAAGGACGCGCGATCATTTGGTCTCACGCCGAGCCCTGCATGGATGTGGACAAGCCCAGCCAGCTCGAACTGCTGCGCGCAGACCTTGCCAGACAACAGCAAGAGCAAAAGCCAGTAACACGTACAAGAAGTGCTACGAAAAAAGCAGTCAAGCCTGCCAAATCTGCCAAATCGAAAACGGCTACCAAAACCCTGAAAGCAAAAAAGCCAGCGACGCTGAAGACCTCCCGAACAAAAGTCAAGGCAGAGGAATAGATTTGAATTCGATACTTGAGTTAGACGCCCGTCTCTCCAACCAAATGCGCGTGGCTGAAAAGCCAGGCGCATTGCGCGCTATTGCAGTCTTTTTTGCTCATTCGGGAGACTCATGGTTCTGGGCCATCGGCCTGATCGCCATGTGGATCAGCGGAAACTCCTTCTGGAGGGAATGGGCTGCGGTGCAGCTTGGAAGTATCAGCGTGCTGGCGGCCCTGGTTTTGCTGATTAAGTTCCGGGTGCGAAGGCAGCGTCCCGTGGGCGAATGGGGCAGGATCTATCGCAACACCGACCCGCACTCCTTTCCATCCGGCCATGCGGCACGCGCCTTCTTGATCGCTACGATCGCAAGTGGATTAGGACCTGCCTGGCTGGCAATGAGTCTGTGGATATGGGCACCGCTGGTCGCGCTGGCGCGCGTCGCAATGGGCGTGCATTATCTATCCGATATCGTCGCGGGCGCATTGTTTGGTATCGTGGTTGCATTGATCGGTCTGCAAGTCTATCTCCCTCTGTTTGATTGGCTTTTCAGGTTAGTGGGGCTTCGTTTATGGTAGTAGGTTTTTGTTAAGTAAAGCTCCGCGCCAGGCCGTTGCGCGGGGTTTTTGTTTTAATATACTTACGTTTTGTTTTGGCTTTTAACTGTTTCAAGATGCTCGTTGATGTGTGCCAGATCTTTTTCCACCCAGCTTTGTAGAGTAAATTCACTGCCCAGGGTTGCATGGCGTGAAACGCGGGACCAGGCTTCCTCCGGCAAGCCTCGTAATAATTCCACGAGATTTTCAACATTACTTACAAAACTGTTCAACACATCGCGTAACGACTCGCTCGCATCATAATTTTCCGCCATATAGGCGTTGCCGTCGAAGTTCGAGAACTCGGGGTTCTGCTCCATAGCTGTGCGGCGCGCACGCATGCCATATACCAGCCTGTCCACATCGCGGGTATGCACAGCTAGTTGATGAACATTCCAACCGCTTTCCGGCAACGAAATATAGGGATCCTGCACGGCAAGACATGCATCACGGAACGCTTTTGCTCGGTCTTCCAATCTCTGGATCAGCTTTTCGCGATACTCTCTTAATTCCTTCATCGCTCCTCCATGGGCAGGCCAAGCAGATCAAAAACATTCCTGACGATGTTCTCCGGATGATTGTCCACTGCATATACCTCTATGCCGTAGGGATTCAGCTCACGTGCAGCCTGATGGGTGAATGCGTTCAATCCATGCATGCTTGCGACAAATGCTGCTTCATTATTTGCATCACGGGTTGATCCCGTTATAAGATTGATGATTATTCCCCAGCCTTGTACTCGCATGAGGCGCCCCGCCGATTGGGTCATCAGGAACGCGCCGGTCAGGTTGACATCCAAGACACGATGCCAGTCCCATTCATCCATGTCAAGCAGGGAAACATGCGGTTCGACGGCCGCGTGGTTGATGAGGATATCCAGATGGCCAAAATCATCTTCCACCTGGTTGATTATGTTCTGTACGGCAACCTTCTTGGCAACGTCATCGATGTATATTTTGGCCTGTCCATCCTTTGCTTTGATCTGCTCCGCGACCTCCTCCACGTTGACCGGCGAGATATCGTTGAGAGCCACCGCGGCTCTGCGTTCGGCAAATGCCTCTGCCAGAATGCGGCCACTCCCCTTGCCGGCGCCAGTTATGAGAACGACTTTCTCTTTCAGATCATCCATCTTGTGATTCACAGAGCGGCACGCGATCGCGATTCTCGTATCCGTTCAACGGTAAACCCAAATAAGGTGAGGGATCAAGGGTGTTATCGATCTCCAGCTCATTCTTGAATTTGCCAGTTCCATCGTCCTCCACAATGGAGAAGTGCAGGTGCACGCCCACCGGGTTGTTTGGATCACCCGAATAATCGCCCTGGTAACCCAGGAAGGTGCCTGCTTCGATCAACTTCTCGGAGGTGCCGGCGGGAAATTCCTCTGAGATAAACGAATTCCCGTTGCGGTCTGCTATGTGGGTATAGTAAAGCCAGATCTGCCGCCCGGGCTTGAGCGGATCATCCGGGACGCGCACAATAACTGCCGATTTCCATTCGGGCAGACGGGTCAGATACCCGGGGTAGGCAGAGACCACCGGAGTAATGCCCGCCTCAGTCCCGGCGAAGACATCGATCCCCTGATGGGTGTGACGCAAACCGAACGAGTCGCCCCAAAGGAAGCCGGCGAAGCCATCGGTGGGGAAAAGAAACGGGGTAGAACCACATCGAGAACCGGCTGCCAGCTTCCACTCCGGGTACGCTTCGGGGTTGCGAATCCACTGGCGGAACTTGCTGATCCGCTGGGCATTGGGCCGGTACAAATAGTAGGCGGTCAGCAACGCGGTGACAACCACAGTAATTACCATAAAAGAGAGCATGATAGTGCGCCTGGACATAGGGGAGGATTATACCTTTTTCCTCTTTGTAACATTTTTCACCTTGAATCTGTGACCGAAACCATGTAAGATTAGGGTGTAACTTTAAAAGTACATTGCGTCCACCTACTATGTACGGGAACATCCTCGAAAGGGCAAACCCATCGTAAGGTGGGGACGCAAAGTTATGGATCCCGCTCAGGCTGGACCGCCAGACTGCCGAAGGAATTTTTCTTTGGCAGTTTCTTGTTTTAAGTAAGGACTTTCGATTTGATTTGCGAACGTGGCCGCAGAAAGAGTTGTTATATCTTTATGATCCGAATTTGATTTCAGAAAGGAGGCGCCTGACAGAAAAGAATCCTTTGATTAAAACATGCAAGTCCATTTCACACGTTGTTCATGAGGAGAAACGATGAAACAAAAATTGCTTGCTGTATTGACTATTTTGATCGTAGTGGGAATGCTACCGGGCGCGGCGCTGGCTGCTCCACAACCCCCGGACTACCGTCCCGTGGATGCAGGTCCTCGAATTCGCGAAATGGCTATCACACCGGATATGATTCCTGCAGTATCAGATAAAGAAATCGCTGCAGAGCAGTTGGCCGCCGATGCTCTTGTTACTGCATCCTCAACCGACTGTATTACAGCAACGAAGTGGTTTTTGATTTTGGATGATTATGCCGGTACATATCGATGGGCAAGCTTTACTCTGATGGGGGAAGGAACACAGTCGCAGGTTTGGGTGCAGGCAGACTTGGCATGGCCAGCCGGGGATATCCGAACTACCCCGGTTGTGACGTGTGAGCAGGTTCAGTACTTGATTGGGCAGTTCGATGGAAACATCTATCCCAACGAAATTTCTTTCTTTGGTCCGCCCGATTTACATGATGGGACCTATCAAGTTTTGTTCTCCCCGAGCCGTGGCGTGGGTCCGGGCTACTATTATGATCAGGCTGGGCGGCAAATTGTACTTGTTTCCAATGTTCAGGACGCTAACTATTACGATGCCACCTACCCGAACTACATTGCCGGTTTCTACTCGCCTACTTTTGAATATTACTTTGACCGCAATGTGATGACCATCGATGCCTATGATTGGGCAAATCGCATCGGGGCTACTGCTCGCCGTCCCTATCTCTATGAAGGCATCTTTGCCCATGAGTACCAGCACCTGCTGCATGACGATTACGACGAAGACGAAGAGAACTGGATCAACGAAGGGCTTGCAGACTGGGCAATGGGTTTGGTTGGCTATGGCGTCGCTGTCACTTCCCATCTTGGGGACCTGATCGATATGCCTGAAAACTCCCTAGTGGCATGGGAAGATCAGGGAGGTATCGAAGTCCTGGCTGATTACGGTCTGGCATACATGTATCAGCAATACATGTTTGAAAACTATGGTGGCCAGCAGTTCATCCAAAAAGAGTTCTACAACCCGCTCAATGGCATCTCCAGCGTTAACGATACGCTGGCGGCGCTAGGTAAGAGCCAGACCTTCGCAGACACTTATCATGAATTTGCCCCAGCGCTGTACACAAAGGGAGCTTTCAAGCTTACGGATCTAAAGAACTTCCAGATCAATGTTGGACACCCTGGCAAACCTAACCCAGAGGCATTTGCCACAGTGGGGGCACCACCATGGGGCGCTGATTACCATCTCCTCTGGGGATATGAACGGATTGCCAATTTCCAGTTCAATGGATATCAATTCAATCCCACATCTTGGACCTCTGATGGAACAGCATTGTGGGGTGGAGCCGGCGATCTGATAGACAATTGGGCAATCTTTGAGGCGCCTGGTGGTGGAACATTGACGTTCGACACCATGTTTGACATTGAATTTGCCTGGGACTATGGCTTTGTACAGGTGTCAATGGATGGTGGGCAGACTTGGACCAGTCTTGCAAATGGGGATACGTGCAGCGACTTGGCAAACGGGGCGCATCCAACTATTATGGCAAATGTTCCCGGCTTTACGGGTGTTAGTGGCTTTGGATGCAACGATCCTTACGCTCCAACCACTTATCCCACGGCTCAGTGGATAACCACCAGCTTCAATCTGCCGGCGCATAGCGGAAATCTTCTGGTTGCATTCCGCTATGTTACAGACTGGTCATACAATGAACCTGGCTGGTATATTAAGAATGTCAAAGTGGATGGAACTGTAATCTCGGATGGGTCGTCAACAGTCGGCTTTAAGAGTCTCAATGAAGTACTTGACATCTCCAATGACTACACAGTTCTCTTGATCGGCGAACGAACTCGCGCAGGTAAACCACAGTTTGAGATCAAGACAGTGATGTCTGGAGGCTATGTCTCTGAGTGGACCAGCATTCGCAAGATGTTCGATAATTATCAGCAATTGGTCATGGTAGTTATCTACGATGCACCAGAGGGTGTGACCTCCTACGCTGAGTATGACTTCCAGATGGATCATCGTGGAGGTGCGCACCTTAAATAGTTTATTGCTACAGTGTCAGAGCCTGCCTTGTGGCAGGCTCTTTATTTTAATCGACGGGCATCCACGGCTCGCTATCGTCTATCTCACCTGGCGTTACCGGGAAGTATGGCAGGTCTTCCTCTACGCATAGCAAAAAAGTCTGGTCTGCGTCCGTATGATAGATATATTCCTGTTTATTTGCTTCTAAGATGATCTGGTAGCCTAGCACTGTCTCTTGGGTGTAAATTTCACCCGGTCGTGGGCAGCCGAGTGAAGAGTCGGGCCAGAGAACAGGTTTCGCTGATAAGACTTGAATCGATTTTGGATCAAGAGAGAGCCGTTTAGCTAGATCATTAATCGCGAGCGAAAGTATTTGATCTAGCACAATATCTGGCGTCTGGACGACAACAGGCGCCTCCACAGGCGGATCGATCTGGGTAGGATCTGCAGAAGCGATCAACCGCGGACTGCAGGCACTCACGAGTAGCGGAATCAGGAGAACAGGCAAAATACGCATAGGATTCCTCCTTCTACAAGACGTAAATCGCTCAGAATAAGTTCATCTCTTGTGGCAATCGGCTGGCTTCATAATGTTTTAGGCCTGTAATCATTCACCGACCAAAAGGTTACAAACTACTTGAATTTTGATTTTGGTTAATATAATATTAATAGTGCGATTCATCTTATTTAATTGCCTCGAAAAGGCAAACCCATCGTGAGATGGGGATGCAAAGTCATACATCTGTCGGGTTGATGCGTACAGCCGGGCAGACGCCAGACCGCCGATTCTTTTTTCCGGCGCTCTCTGGTATGAAAGGAGGTATCTGCACAGACTTGCAAAGATGTTTTGTCCCGGACAATGCACAAGATATTCTTGAAGAGGAGACAAGATTATGTATCGAAAAATTTTCAGTATTTTTTCGTTCGTCATGATTCTGGCAGTAGTCTTTTCCGTTGTATCACCTGCTTCTGCCCAGCCAAGTGTTAAGTCCAAGGGGAATGGGAAAGTAGAAAAAAGCCCCAGTGGCGTTTATATCGTCCAATTGGCCGAGGATCCGGCTGTAGTTTATGAGGGGAATATTCCCGGATACTCCGCTACCAAACCAAACAAAGGGGAGAAGCTCAATCCGAACAGCGCGAAAGTAAAAAAGTATGTTGGGTTTCTTAATTCACGTCACAATCAAGTCCTAAATGCTGTCAGCGGAGGTGAGAAACTGTATGACTACAATATTAGTTTTAATGGCTTTGCGGCCAAGCTCACTCTCGCCCAGGCAGCGGCTCTCCAGGCCCGTCCGGATGTGCTAAAGGTATGGGCGGATGAAGCGCGTCAGATCCACACCGATAATAGTCCCGATTTTCTCGGCTTGACCGCGGAGGGTGGATTGTGGGCGGAATTGGGTGGTCAGGGTAGTGCCGGCGAAGGTATCATCATTGGTGTACTCGATACCGGTATCTGGCCCGAACATCCCAGCTTCTCCGATCAGGCGGACCTGAGCGATTGCGAAGGAAAGTCCTGCCGCAAGACGGCGGTCTATAGTCCACCACCGGCAGACTGGCATGGTACGTGCGTCTCAGGTGAACAGTTCAGTCAAAATGATTGTAACTACAAGCTGATCGGTGCGCGCTTCTATCGCCACGGAGCTGCGGCCGCAACAGTCATCCCCGACGATTATCTTTCGCCGCGCGACCGGGATGGTCATGGTACTCACACTGCCAGCACGGCGGGAGGCAATGCAAATGTACCTGCATCGATTTTTGGTGTGGACCGCGGCCTGGTGAGCGGTATCGCTCCACGTGCAAGGATCGCAGCCTATAAAGTTTGTTGGAACGATGCTGGGTGCTTCACCTCGGATATTGTTGCTTCTATCGATGGTGCAGTGGCCGATGGAGTAGATGTAATCAACTACTCGATTGGCGGTGGAACCGCAGTGGTTACTGCCGATTCTGTCGCTTTCTTGTTTGCTGCTGATGCTGGAGTCTTCGTTGCGACTTCGGCCGGAAACGATGGCCCTGGCGCTGGAACGGTGAGCAGCCCGGGGACAGCGCCGTGGATCACAACCGTGGGCGCCAGCACGCAGGACCGCACCTTCGAGGGATCTGTGCTCCTCGGCAATGCAGCCGAATACTTCGGAGCCACGGTCACTGGTGGCACTGAAATGCTTCCACTGGTTGATTCGGCGGATGCCGGTTCAGAGTTGTGTTTCCCGGGAGAGCTCGATCCGAGTGTGGTTTCTGGGAAGATCGTGTTATGTTTGCGTGGCGTTAACGCTCGCGTGGATAAGAGTCTCGCTGTCTATCTCGCTGGTGGCGCCGGTATGATTCTTTATAATCCCAACGATGCGCAGGCGCTTGTGACGGACAATCACTGGGTACCTTCAGTCCACATTAATTTCACTGATGGATCCGCAGTGAAAGCATACATCGCATCAGCAGGCGCTTCCGCTACGGCTCAGATCAACGGCGGGGAAGCAGTCTCCCAGGATGCGCCCTGGATGGCGGACTTCTCCTCCAGAGGTCCGGATGTGGCTGCGCTGGACATCATCAAACCGGACGTGACAGCACCGGGCGTCAATATTCTGGCAGGAAATACGCCTAACCCATGGCTGGGCGCTCCCGGAGAATTATTCCAGTCCATCAGTGGAACATCGATGTCCAGCCCGCATGTTGCCGGTGTGTTCGCGTTGCTGAAACAGGCCCACCCCGAGTGGAGCGCGGCTATGGCCAAGTCTGCTCTGATGACCACCGGTTCTCAAGATGTCATGAAAGAAGATGGAACGACTCCTGCAGACCCATTCGATATGGGCGGCGGGCATATCACATCCAATTCAGCAGTAGATCCCGGACTCGTGTATGATGTTGGCTTCCTCGATTACCTCGCATTCCTGTGTGAGGCCGGGCCGGAAGCTTTCGCCAACCCGGCAAGTACATGCGCCTTATTAGAATCATTAGGATTTTCGACAGATCCCAGTGATCTCAACCTGGCTTCGATCGGCATCGCAGAATTGGCGGGCTCCCAGACGGTGGTCCGCAGGGTGACGAACGTTGGCCCGGCGGCTACTTATACTGTGTCTGTAGATGCACCTCCTGGGATTGATGTTGATGTTTCGCCGTCAAGTCTGACTTTAGCAGCAGGTGAATCAGCTGACTATGAAGTGACCTTCACCACTGACGGCGCACCCTTCGATGAATGGACGTTTGGCTCATTGACCTGGTCGGATGGCTCTCACAGCGTTCGCAGTCCTATTGCGATCACGCCTGTTCCCCTTGCGGCACCTTTTGCAGTAGCGGGCACCGGCGAGAGTGGATCTGCCAGTTTCGAGGTCACGTTCGGCTATAACGGAGCCTATACGGCCGCGGCGCACGGCCTTGTACCCGCTGTGATTACTACAGATAATGTGGGGCAAGATCCTGACCAGGAGTTTGATGCCGATGACGGGTTTAGCAATGGGCACACGTTCAATCTCTCAGGTGTCGCTCACTTCCGCATCGCGATGCCGCCTGATGCCACGGAAGCGGGTGCAGACATCGATATCTATGTCGAGGATCCGAATGGCGATATTGTCGCCCAAAGCACCAACCCTGAAACCGACGAGTTGATCGACATCACATCTCCGATGGATGGTACCTGGACGGTATGGATCCATGGTTGGTTGGCCCCCGGCGGCGCCTCCGACTACGATATGTACACATGGACCGTGTCTGCCACGCCCGGCGGAAGTCTGAACATTGACTCGGCACCTCCGTCAGCCACACTGGGCGCTACGGAACCGATCACCGTCAGTTGGACAGGGGCAACAGCCGGCCAATGGTACCTGGGCGCGGTCTCGCACAATGGCGATCCAGGATTTATGGGTTTGACCTTAGTCAATGTTGATAATCGCTAGGCCTCACTGGCCAGAGGAACAAGACGAGCATTAGCAAGCTTGCTCAACTACAAAACAGCCGCTCGCAGAATTCTGCGGGCGGTTGTTTATGTCCCGTTATTGGTCTTCATAAGAGGGATGACGGTTTTTGTCGAGTCAAGGGGGTGTCAGGCTATCAATATCAAGCTTTGGCGGAGTAGAAGGATCTTTATCGTTTTTTTCGCAAAGGAACAGCCCACGTGTACCTCCTGCATGATATTCGTATACGACCCTTCGGACTTGCAGGATAATGAGAGCACCGTCTTCTTGTACTTGTTTGTATCGCACACCAGGTTGTGGACACCCTACGCTGGAATCAGGCCAAATGACAGATTTAGCTTCTATAAGATTGATCTGTGTTTGTGGAATATTCAGTCTTTGAGACAAGTTCTCTCTGGCTGCTTCGATCAATCCTTGCAAAGCAGGGTCGGAGGAGGTTGGTTGGGACGGCGTCATTTGAGCATTTCCTTGAGTAGGTGAAACAGGAATTAAATGAGGAGTCATCTCCACATCTGTGTCAATATCAACAGGAATGATCTGGCATCCGGTAATCAGGATCGATCCCCAGATAAGCACCAAAACAATTGTGTTTCGCAAAGATACCTCCTGGGCATGCGCTATATAGACCGGGCGTTTGCATCAGGAAATTATCCTGTGATCATAGCCACTATAAATGGTTTTCAAAACCTTCCGCAAAGTGGAGCTATCGCTGCGGAAATCCTGAGATAACCGATGTAGAAAAAGGTGAGTCATATTCTACGGCTGCAAACACGCAGGGATGGAATCACTCAATCCATCCGGGTCCCGGGTTGTCCCATTCTCATCGTAGATCTTCACAAATCGAATTTCGGGGAATTGCTTGAGATTCAACGTGATTAAGTCTGCAATATTGAAATCCCGCTCATCGGGCATGCACGTTCCGGTCAGATACACATGGGCAACGCCATCGCGTATCTCAAAACGGCTGTAGCCGGTGAGCCCGTTATAGAGAGCGATCCAGCCAAAGGAGAATCGCTCCGTAGAACCTGGGCCCTTGAAATATTCGTTCAATGCCGTTTCAGGCAGCACATTAGAACGCGCCCAGCGGTCACCGGTCACAACAAAGGGCGGCAGATTATTTTCATAGCGGAACCTGTTTACAAAGTAAACCTCGATCAATCTGTACTGCGGCGTTGCCGTCGGGATTATGGTGCGCGTCGCCGTTGGCGTGCGAGTGATTGTCGGTGTGCGCGTGGGCGTACGGGTCGCGGTAGCCGTCCGAGTACGTGAGGCGGTCACGGTAAAGGTTGGTGTCCGTGTGCGTGTTGGCGTCCGTGAAGGCGTGGCTGTGCGTGTCAGTGTGGGCATGCGCGTCACAGTCGGCGTTCGAGTGATGGTAGGCGTACGCGTCGGGAAGCGGGTATGTGTTGCCGTAACGGTTCGCGTCGGGGTACGGGTTCGGGAGGGCGTAAATGTAGCGGTGGGCGTCCGGCTCGGCGTGAGAGTGCGAGTGAGTGTTGGAGTGAATGTATTCGTCGGTGTACGCGAAACAGTTGGCGTCGGCGTGCGCGACGGGGTGAGGGTGATCGTAGGAGTCGGCGTGATGGATGGGGTCAGGGTGGGGGTCACGGTAACAGGTGTCGCCGGGGTAGGCGTTGGGGCCCCCTGCAGAACGAATCGGACCGCATCCACACCGACGAATAGATTGGCAACAGTCGCGGCTTCATCCTGCGTGCGGTTGGTCAATTCAATGTACTCATCTCCCGTGCCGGTGAAGTTGTATTTGCCGATGTACAGCCATCCGTCCGTCCCGTAATAAATGTTGGGGAACACCGCTTGATTTACCACCGCCTGATCGGACTCACCTGTGTGACGAATAGTGTAAATGGCGCCTTCGGTCGTCGCCCGGGTCGAGGGGATGCGCACGTACACCGCGTACGTCCCTACGCTGGAGCCGCGCGGAAAGAACCATTGCGCCGTACAGGTGGGCGCGGTGGTGCGCGGACGCGAGAACCGCATCACCCCACCCTGCGCGCCGCTCGCGGCGATATCGTTCCAGCACTCATCGGGCGTTTCATCGAAGCCGAGCGAGCCATCATCCACAAGGATTCCGGTGGGCTGAGCCCGCGGATACTCCAAGGCAGGACCCGATGGATAGATCTGCGCGCCGTAATACGCCAGAGCCGGATACGTCACCCAGAGAGATTCGCGTTGATTATGCGACCACGGGTCAACGCCTGTCCCCCTCCATCCATACGGGTCCACCGATCTGTTCGAGGGATTGCGTACCAGCAAATGCAGATGCGGACCTGTGGAATTCCCGGTGGTGCCGCTGATGCCTAGCATCTCGCCATGCGGCACGAATGCGCAACCCGGCGTGGAGCAGGACTGCACTGCCACCGAGCTCATATGCCCGTAATACGTGTTATAGCCATTCGGGTGATGCAGCCGGACGTAGATGCCCAGATTGATCCTATGGTTCTGCGGGTCCCACCAGCCCGCATAGACGATCTGGTCTGCGTCGGCTGCCGCGTAAATGGGACGGTATGAAATGCCGTAATCCACGCCATCATGACCATCGTAATAGACCCAATCGCCCAGGCTGTACGACCAGTACCCGCCCTGCCCCGCATTGCAAACTCCGGCCTGTGGTGGAGGCGTGCCGGGCGGCGGGGGCACAGGACAATTCTTGCGCGCCGTATCCCCCGTAAATGCGAGCACGACATTATCGTAGGTGTAATTGGGCGTGGAATGATCGAAAATAGATTCCTGCGAAGCTGTCCCCGGGTACGGAGGGTAGAGGAATGGTGTCACGGCCTGTTGCAGCGCGTCGGAATGCTCCGCAGAGGCGCCGCGCACACTGAGGAAGAACAAGCAAAGGAGAGTGGCTATCAGTGCTTTTTGTAGTGAACGAGTCACAGTGTTCGTAGGTCACACTTGTCGAAGACATCGTACCCGTAGGGTATTCCGCATCAGCGGGGCAGCGTGACAAGATTGGAATAGGCAGGGTCGCAGCCCGCCCTATGCAATTTTATCAAGGTGTAGGCGTCGCCTGTGAAGTGGGCACGGCGGTCAGCGTGGAGAGAACCGTGCGCGCATCTGCAAGACATTCATCTTCGTCTTCTATGAAACTCACTTCAAAACCAGTGAAGATTGTCCCATCACCACCTGTAAATGTCACAAACTTAAGAACGCCATTTTCGAAGACCTCGCCGACGTCGAAGGTAACATCACCGAGGTCCAAGAGTTGGTGGTCAACGGTCATGCTGGGAGGCAAACCGCGCCCCACACTGACGGACATTACACAAGCCGGGATATTGCGATGCCCAAGCGCGGGAAAGCCAAACTGGTCGGTGGTCAATGCCCAGACCTCGGGATCATACGTCACACGAAATGCATATCCCGGTGTTGACTCACCTAGATACGTGGGTGTTCCATCCCAGACCATGCGGGCAGGCGCGTTCACAACTTCTGTGGGGAGCTCAAGGGTCGGCAGGGGTGTATCAGTGCGCGTGGCAACGATTTGTGTAGGAATTGCAGTAGATGTGGCAGCGGCGGACGGCTGCCCGGTAGGGGCTTCCAATGATTGGAACGCGGGAGGCTCTGTGGCAACAGGTGCTTCAGTAGCAGGCGCCTCTGTTGCTGCAGCTTCTGTCGCAGGGCTTTCCTGTGCGGGAGCTTGGGTCGCCGCTGCGCCTCCACAGGATGTGAGCGCTAACGTTAAGTTCAGGATCAATATGATTCGGAGAATCATGTAAGCTCACTTTCGAGTCCAGCCACTGAAACGCGGAGACACAGAGCTTATTTTCTCCGCGTCTCTGCGACTCTATCCCTTTTAGGGGACTGTAGCTAACGATTTCGTACCCACGCGGGACAACAGGTTGACTCCTCCATAACGGACCGAATCTCCCCTGTTGTGATGTCCGCGATTCGTACTTCCATTCTATCATTTATGACCACAGTGAAAGCTAAAGTGTTCCCGTCGGGTGACCAGAAAGCAGTCTCAGTTCGGCCCTTTTCGAGATGAGTGATCTGTGTCAACGTTCCACTTTCTACATCGATCACGTATACATTGCTGATCAACGCCGCGCTTGACTCGTTCGCGCGTTCATCCTGTGGATTCTCACGCACGACAAAGGCAATCTGCTTCCCATTCGGTGACCAATTGGCTGCGTAGCCATGACCGGCATCCGCGTCTGCAAGTTTGCGCGCGTTCGAACCATCTCTGTTCACCATCCATAATTCACCCACCGTGAACGGAGTGGATGTATCGGGAATTTTGATAAATGCGATTTGACTCCCATCGGGGGAATAACGTACGAAAGAAATGTAGTTAAGTGGATCTACATACAATTGTTTTGCATTTTTGCCATTCGTGTTGGAAAGCCATAGTTCACTCCCCTGGCCCAACCCACCCGAAAGCGTGAACGTGATGTCATTCTCACCCGGCGATGGCGACAGATCATACGTGAAATTAGAAATGGGAATCGAATCCTGTTCTCCTTCAGTAAATACACGCAGGATCTGTGTATTTCCCAGTGAATCGACTTTTAGATATGCGGCCTCTCCATCGGGAGTCCATGCCAAAAAGTGACTGTCAGTTTCACGAACAGGCTGGAGGACGGAATTGGATTCGATATCGAAGTAAAGAACAGTCTGCCCGTTGGGGCAGCTTAGCTCAACCGCTAGAAACTGCCCGGCCTGTGCAGGGAAAACATTGAACAATCCACAATGGGGAGGGATGGAAAATGGAATTTCTCTGATGACTTCAAAGCCTTTAGAAAATTCGATGAAAGCAGGAGGCTCGAAGCGATAAATATAAAACGAGGCTTGTAATGAGGGTAGAGGAGTTGGTGTGCAGGCAAGATGGAAGAGGAAAGAGCAGAGAAGTAAGAAGAGGGGAGAAAGACGGTGCACGAGTGAATTATACAGGCGGGTTATAATCACCAAATAGTTATGTCATTGCGAGCCCCGAGCCCTAAACGACGAGGTGGCGAAGCACTCTCCTCATTTGTAGGCATTGCTTCGTGATGCTCACAACGACATATTAAATCCAGAATCGGAAATCGAATCATGCACATTCTAGTTACCAACGACGACGGCGTCCATGCTCCCGGGCTGCTGGCCCTTGCCCAGGCCATGCGACAAATCGGTGAAGTGACGGTCTTCGCGCCAGATCGTAACTGGTCCGCTTCGGGGCATGTTAAAACGCTCGAGCGCCCGATCCGTGTTACCGAAACCATCCTGGCAGATGGCACTACGGCCTTCATGTCTGATGGCGCGCCGTCTGATTGTGTCGCCTTACCACTGCTCGGCTACGTGGACAAGGTAGATCTTGTCGTTTCGGGGATCAACCCCTTTTCCAATATCGGCCATGATGTCACCTACTCTGGCACGGTGACGGCTGCCATGGAAGCAGTGATCGCCGGTGTTCCGGGCATCGCCTTTTCACTGGCATCGCAGGATAAGCCTGCAAATATCCCTGCTGATTACGGCCCCGCCGGAGAAACCGCCAGGCGGGTTGTCGAAAAAGCTATTGCCGTCGGTTTGATGGAAGGGGTTGTACTGAATGTCAACATCCCCTACCTCAATGTGGAGGCGATGAAGGGAATGCTGATCACGCGACAGGGTCTGCGCGTCTACCGCGACGCCCTCGACCGTCGCGTCGACCCGCGCGGCCGTCCCTATTATTGGATCGGTGGAGAAGCGCCGACCGGCGTCAACGAAGAGGGGACAGATGTGGGCGCATTGTCAGCAGGCTATATCTCCATCACGCCGCTGCAACTCGACCTGACCAACTACAAAGCCATGGATGTGTTGAAGGGCTGGGATTGGGATTAATCCCCTGCGCTCCCGGAAAGACACCGGGACTATAGTAAGTGGAGCGCGGCGAAGCCGAAGGGTACGTTGCCTGAAGACTTGCGTTTCAACTGTCTTCGTTGGGAAACATACTGCTGACGCCGCCGGGGACGGCGGCTAGAGCATAGCGAATATTGTAATGACCGAAGAAACCATAAAAAACTACTGGGAACAATTCCTCGCCAGCCTGCCGCCCGACTCTCCCTATCACACTAAAACGTATGTTGCGGAAGGCTGGGGAGATAGCCCCGCATTAGCAGAGGAGCTGGGCGCATTGATTGTTCAAGGCATCAAAACTGCCACCTGCTCTGCTCTGTGGGAATGGCAAGCGGAAGGAAATCCCATTCCGCAACCCAGCCTGATCACCATTGCTCTAGATGGACGCGGCGAGCCGCTCTGCATCGTCGAAACTTTTGAAGTAACCATTCGGAAGTACAATGAAGTAGACGCCGATTTCGCTCGTGAAGAAGGCGAAGGCGATTTCTCGCTAGATTACTGGCGTGCAGCCCACCGAAATTATTTTTCACGTGTCCTGCCGAACATCGGCAAGCAATTTTCAGAAGAAATGCCGTTGGTGTGTGAGAGGTTTCGAGTAATTTACCAATGACGTAGGGGCGACGTCTGGTCACCCTACCCCAAAAAGGAAATCTATGCCCTACCTTGCCTCTGATTCCCGCTACGACTCCATGACCTACAACCGCACCGGCAACAGCGGACTCAAGCTGCCTGCCATCTCGCTGGGCTGGTGGTACAACTTTGGCGGACGCGATGTCCTCGAGAACGGGCGCGCCATCGCCCGGCGCGCCTTTGACCTCGGCGTCACGCACTTCGACCTTGCCAACAACTACGGTCCGCCGCCCGGTTCTGCGGAAGAAACATTTGGGCTGCTCTACAGAGAGGACTTTCATCCCTATCGCGACGAGCTGATCATCTCCACCAAGGCGGGCTATGACATGTGGCCCGGTCCTTATGGCGAATGGGGCTCCCGCAAATATCTGCTTGCCAGCCTGGATCAATCCCTGAAGCGGATGGGGCTCGACTATGTGGACATTTTCTACAGCCATCGCTTTGACCCCGAGACGCCGCTCGAAGAGACAATGGGCGCACTCGACTCCGCCGTTCGGCAGGGTAAGGCGCTCTACGTGGGAATCTCATCCTACAACCCGGACCAGACCCGTCGCGCCGCGCAGATCCTGCAAGAACTGGGCACGCCCTGTTTGATCCACCAGCCGTCCTACAATATGTTCGACCGCTGGA
The DNA here is from genome assembly GCA_035463255.1 of Anaerolineales bacterium. GTDB lineage: Bacteria > Chloroflexota > Anaerolineae > Anaerolineales > Villigracilaceae > Defluviilinea. The sequence goes on from DATHTL010000072.1 coordinate 29,653, forward strand.
TCGAGGATGGGCTGCTGGACGTGCTGCTCGATGAAGGGATCGGCTGTATCGTCTTCTCGCCCCTCGCGCAGGGACAGCTGACCGACCGTTATATAAAGGGTATCCCTGCTGGTGCACGCGCCACCAAAACCGAGCGCGTCTGGCTCACTCCCGACGATGTGAAAGCCAATTTACCGAAAGTGGAAAAGCTTAACGAGCTAGCGAAAGAGCGCGGACAATCCCTCGCACAAATGGCCATTGCCTGGACATTGCGCAAGCCGGCGATCACATCTTCGCTGATCGGCGCCAGCAGCGTGAAGCAGCTCGAAGATAACCTCGCCGCGTTGAATAACTTAACGTTTAGCGATGACGAGTTGGATAAGATAGAATCGATTTTGAAAGACGGTTAACAGTGGACCGATGACGGAAAGTGGTTTTGGTCCTTCGTCCGCGGTCCTCCGTCAGAAAGGCAACCATGGGCTTCCTCAAAAAACTCTTCGGCGGCTTGGATACCAAGCCTGAAAAACGCTACTATACGTTCAATGTAAAGTGCAATCGTTGCGGTGAGATCATCGAAGGCCGCGTGGACCTCGATAACGATCTCAGCCTGGATTACGAAGGCGATAGCACGGTCTACTTCGTCCGTAAAGGATTGATCGGCAACAACCGCTGCTTCCAGCAGATCGAAGTGGAAATGAAATTTAATTCCAATCGTGAGCTCCTCGAGCAGCAGGTCACTGGTGGCAAGTTTGTGAATTCCTAATTACCAATTACGAATTACTCATGAGATACTCCTCCCCTCCCAACCAACAAGCCTATTACGAACAGGTCTGGAACCTCGTCCGACAGATCCCGTCCGGCAAGGTGGCCAGTTACGGGCAGATCGCGATGATGATTCCCCCGCCAATGGGTGTGGATTTTGACAGCTACAAAGCCTTCAGTCCGCGATGGGTGGGCGGCGCGATGGCAGCCTGCCCCGATGATGTTCCGTGGCAGCGCGTGATCAATTCTCAGGGCAAGATCAGCGAGCGCCCGGGCGCGGAGAGGCAGCGAGAACTCTTGGAACAGGAGGGGGTTGAATTTGTAAAAGATAAAGTCGATCTGAAAAAGTACGGGTGGAAGGGCCCGGGCGAAGCAAACGAGCCAAAGCAGGAAACCCTATTCTAGATGGACCAAGACACTCTGTATGTACTCATCCACAGCCCGCTGGTCGGCCCGCTGACGTGGAGCCTGGTCGCAGACGAGATGCGCCGACGGGGCGTAGAGGTCAGCGTTCCCACGTTGACCGATTCTCCTGATTCAGACGAACCTTTTTGGAAACAGCAAGCCCAGTCTGTTTCGCAGTCACTTGCCCAAATCCCTGCGGACACTGCTCTCATATTGGTCGCGCACAGCGGCGCGGGTTCCCTGCTTCCTGTGATCCGACGACGTCTTCCAAACCCAATCAATGCGTATGTATTTGTCGATGCAGGTCTTCCCCAGAATGGCGCGACCCGGATCGACATGATGAGATCGGAAAATCTCGAATGGGCTACTCAGTTCCAGGAATTGCTTGAGGCCGGCGGGCGCTTCCCCACTTGGAGCTTCGCCGAATTACAGGAAGCCATCCCTGATGAATCACTCCGGTGGCGAATGCTCGATGAAATCCGGCCGCGCGGGCTAGATTTCTTCACAGAACCGATCCCTGTGTTCGACGGCTGGCCCGATGCGCCCTGTGCCTACATTCAGTTTAGTGCCGCCTATGAAAGACCGGCATTACGGGCCAGGCAACAGGGCTGGATCACAGAACAATTAACGGCGGGGCATTTTCACATGCTGGTTGACCCGAAGGTTGTTGCCGACAAAATCCTTGACGTTGTGAATAAGGCAATAGGGCTATAAACTGCGCATCTGGCATCAGTTCTGGAGAACCGTCTCCAACACACCAAACCAGATTATGATTCGTCCTCTCGAAAAAGTTCTATTCAGGCTTTCAGCCTGACAATTGCTGGAGAGCACAGTAGTTGGCGGGACAGCGCGCGAAATCCGCCTTATAGAATCTTCCAGGCAAGAAATTCTTTATCCGTATAAACTCAAAGTGAGCAGGAGCAGACATGTTACGTGTGATCTTAACGTTTACTGTGATCGCAATTCTAGTGGGGTGCACCAGTACTCCAGCCATGCCTACCGAAGAAATTAATACACCGCCCGCCATCGAACCCACAGCGATGGAACAATCGCCGACAAACGAACCTTCCCCGGAGTCAGTGAGTCCTGAGAATACAGTCTCGCCTGAGGATTATGTCATTCAGGAATATACGGTCCCACCGGGTACGCACCCTCATGACGTGGCGCCGGCCCCGGATGGCAGTATCTGGTACACCGCGCAGATCTCGGGTGCATTAGGCAAGCTCGACCCGGAAACCGGCGAAACGCGTCACATCCCGCTCGGCTCCGGATCCGCGCCCCACGGAGTCATCGTCGGCCCCGATGGCGCGCCCTGGATCACAGACAGCGGGTTGAACGCGATCGTACGCGTCGACCCTACAACGGAAGAGGTGCAGAAATTCCCCTTGCCCGCGGATGGCGGCTATGCCAATCTCAACACGGCCGCCTTCGACCCGAATGGGATTCTTTGGTTCACCGGACAAACCGGCGTCTATGGGCGCCTTGACCCATCCAATGGAGATATGCAAGTTTTCGATGCCCCGCGTGGACGTGGCCCTTATGGGATCACGGTGACGCCCGATGGCACGATTTACTATGCCTCCCTGGCGAACAGTTATGTCGGTCGCATCGACCCGCAGACGGGTGAAGCAACCGTGCTGGAACCGCCTACGTCCAATCAGGGGGCGCGGCGGGTCTGGTCTGATTCACAGGGACGCGTCTGGGTGAGTGAATGGAACTCGGGCCAGGTTGCGGTGTACGATCCAACAGACGGGTCATGGCAGGAATGGAAATTGCCCGGCAACGGACCGCAAGCCTATGCAGTATATGTGGACGATCAGGATATCGTCTGGCTCACTGACTTCGGAGCAAACGCCCTCGTGCGCTTCGACCCCGCCACCGAGACCTTCACCACGTTCGAGCTGCCCTCTCCAAATGCGGCAGTCCGTCAGATTTTGGGACGACCCGGCGAAATCTGGGGAGCCGAGTCGGCTGTGGATAAACTGGTGGTCATTCGAACAGGCTCGTAATGAGCCAGACTTAAGAACATAAAGATTTAACAAAGCGTAGTGGTCGTTATTCCCTGTATTACAGGAGAATAACGACCACTCACGTTCCTGCTTACTTCTCCACAAGAGCGAAGAGTCGAACCAGGAAGAAGCAGAGCGAGGCGCCAAAGAGGGCACTTCCAACTGCCACCATAATCGTCTGCTCGAGGGCAGTCGCCACGAATTGCGCACTGACCGCCAGGATGATTCCGGCAACTGCCAGTGCAGCGAAGACGATCACGGTCCGGGTGAGTAGGGATCTGGTATTCATTTGTTTCTCCTTCTACTTTTACATACTGATATGTATGTAAGTTGGGTAAAAAATTTAGTTTTGCTTCTGCAGACCTGCAATCAGGATATCTGCAAAAGATTCCGCACTCTGCTTGAGTGAGAAAGATCTGGGCGTGGTGAGCCACAATTGGATCGCACCGTTTTCAAAGGCAAGGAACGCGCGTGCCATATCTGCCGGTTCGATGTCGTTCCGCAAAATACCTTGCGCTATTCCCTGCCGCATTGCCTCCGTGACTCCCAGCAGTAGGGCGTTCCCGGCTTCCACCTGTTTCTTGCGCCCGGCTTGCAACTCGGGATCCACTCCTGTCTTGAAGAGTGCCAGCTCCATCACCGCCCGCGCTTCCTTATCGTCTTCGATCAACGCACACTGACGGATAAACACCCGTTGAAGGATGTCGATCAGGGTTCCGCCTTCCGCGATCGCTTCCTGGACAACCGCTGCGCCGCGAGCGGAGAATTCCGCTACGAGTGTATTGTAAAGATCTGCCTTGCTTTTGAAGTGCCAGTAGATCGCACCCCGCGTGACCTTTGCAGCTTTTGCCACATCGTCCAAGGTGGCGGCAGCATAGCCTTTGGCACTAAAGACTGCCAGGGCAGTTTTCAGTAGGGTAGCGCGGGTGACTGCAGCTTCTTCTTTCGTCCTTCTCATATTATACATACTAACGCGTATGTATGTTTTTGTCAAGAGAGAATTAGTGGGTTAATTCGACGACCAGCGTATCCATGGCCAGATCGAGAGTAATCTGACTGGTCTTTACCCCTTCATCGATCGTGAGCAATTTGCGGTAAATAGATTCCAGCGACTCAATGGAAAAACGTGAAGCCTGCTGGGCTGCCTTTTCGGCCACAAAGGGATGCACACCCAGGGCACGCGCTACATCATTGTGATTGCCGCGTCCATCCAAAATTTCGCGCGCCTGGATCAGCAAACGGAACTGCCTCACCACCATCCCCCACAGAGAGAACTCATCTTCGCTTTCGAGCAAACGGTGCAGTAGATGTTGGGCCGCCTTGCCGTTCCCATTCGCCAGCGCGTCGACAAAGTTGAACACCGATTGCTGTGAGGTGACGATACAAACCGCTTCCACATCCTGCACGGTGACCGGGCGCGCCCAGTTCGCGTACGCCAACAGCTTGGCGATCTCCATCCCCGCCTGGCGCGTGTCCACGCCGACCATGTCCTTGAGCATCTCGGCCGCACGGGGGTCAATCTTGCCGCCCTGGCTCTTCGCCTCGTTGACAATCCAGCCCGGCATATCCTTCAGGC
>DATHTL010000073.1:0-38677 GCA_035463255.1 Anaerolineales bacterium
TTCCGCCCCAGCATCAGGCATTTGGCATTTATATCGACGGCGCACCCGCGCCTTTCACCCAGACCGAGCGCTATCAGATGTTGCGTGTTGGAATTCAGGGCTATCAAATTCCAGCGGAGGAGCGCAAGGATGCCTCGCTTGCATTCGTGATCGATGTCTCCGGCTCGATGGACATGGATAATCGCCTGGGTCTGGTCAAGCGGTCATTGGAGTTGCTAGTCGAGCAGCTTCGACCGCGGGATAGCGTCAGCATTGTGGTCTATGGCTCGGAGGCACGTGTCATCCTCGAGCCGACACCGGGTTCCGATAAAGGAACGATCCTCGAGGCGATTTACAGTCTGCACCCTGAAGGCGCGACCAACGCCGAGGCGGGCATCCGTCTGGGCTACAAGATGGCCATGCATGCCTATAACCCGGGAGGCATCAATCGGGTGATCTTATGCTCAGACGGGGTCGCAAACGTTGGCGAGACGGGGCCCGATGCCATTCTTGAGGAAATACGACATTATGTAGAAGAAGGGGTGACGCTCACAACCATCGGCTTCGGCATGGATAACTACAACGATATCCTGATGGAGCAGCTGGCCGATAATGGCGATGGCTTCTACGCGTACGTGGATGACATACGCGAAGCACGGCGTCTCTTCATCGATCAGATCACGGGAACACTGCAAACCATCGCTATGGATGCAAAAGTGCAGGTGGATTTCAACCCTGAGGTTGTGATGCGCTATCGTCTGGTCGGCTTTGAGAACCGCGCCATTGCCGATGATGAATTTCGCGACAACTCCGTCGACGCGGGTGAGATCGGCGCGGGACACTCGGTCACAGCGCTGTATGAAGTCAAGCTATATCCCGAGGCATACGGCAACATTGCGACGGTTTTCATGCGCTGGCAGGACCCGGACACGCGTCAGGTTGTGGAGCTTTCAAAAGATTTCAACACCGGTGAGCTGGCAAATTATTTTGAGTACGCCGACCCTTACTTTCAGCGCTCCGTCATCGTAGCGGAATATGCTGAGATTCTGAAGGATAGCTACTGGGCCGAGGAAAGCTCACTTGGGCATGTGTATCATGAAGCGCAACGAGTAAGTGAGTTGCTGCCCTGGGACGACGACATGGGTGAGTTCATGGAGCTAATCCGCCGGGCAAGTGGAATGAGGGATTAATGAGATAAGCAAACCTTGCGAATGTTTCCAGCAAGTAGGGCGGGTTGCCAACCCGCCCTACGCACAACCTTCGCAAAGTTTCATAATGAAGAAGTGGAGTCGAAAACTCGACTCCACTTTTTACTTCTCACCTACAACCTATTCGCTTGTTCCTATTCCTTAAACTTCCAATTCTGCACATCCCAGGTCATGCTGCCCCAGGTGCTCACGGTGTAGCCTTCGAGTCTCGAGCTGAACCCGTAGCCATCCTGGAAGAGATACACGTGGTTTTGCACGGCATCTTCCTGAATGAGTCTGGCAAGATCACAGTAGGCATCCCGGCGTTCGGCCTGATCGAACGTGCTGCCAGCCGCTTCAATGGCCGCATCCGCCTCCGGGTTCACCCAGCGGAAGTAATTGCCGCCATCCGGGTTGTCTGCGCTGGGGATGTTCGTGGAGAGATACGAGCTCTGCACGTCGCCATGCGGTTCAAGGTAATAACCGCGATCAAAAATGAGTATGTCATAGTCGCCTGTCATGCGCGGAGAACCATCGGAAAACGAGCCGAAGATGATCGAGAAGTCATAATTCTGAATATTGGCTTCGATGCCAACCTCTTTAAGGTTTTCAACGATGAATTGCTCGGTGCGCTCGAGCGGCTCGAAGGCAGTATAGCCCTGAAGCTCGAGGGAGAGACGGGTGCCATCTTCTGCATGCTCTGCGCCCTCTGCCACCCGGATGCCATCCGGCCCCTCGACCCAGCCAGCTTCCTCTAGCAACTGTTTGGCTTTCTCGACATCATAGTTATACATGCGCGGGATATCACACTCATACCAGCCATAGGCAAACGGATTGGTCGAATGTGAGACCTGTCCGTTCATCACGTCGTTGATCAGCGTATCGTAATCGATAGCGTGCGAGATCGCCTGCCGCACGCGGATATCACCGAGAATGGGGTGAGGCTCGTCTGCTGATGTGTCGTCATCGCCAGGACGGCTCAAGTTGAAATCCATAGCCATATTCCAGATGCCGGGCACGAGCACTTGCGCGGCTGTGCCTGCCATCACCGAGTCATAATCGACTTTATCTTCACCCGGCCACAAATGGACGTGCGCTTCACCCTGTTTCATCAGAGCGGTTTGGCTGGCAGGCTCCGGAATAATACGGAACACCAGACCGTCAAGATAAGGCTTGCCTTCTTCGTAGTAGTTGGGATTGCGTTCCATCGAAATGCTTTCGCCGCTGCGCCATTCGGTCACAACAAAGGGACCGGCTACCACAGGCTTCATGTTGTATTCCCAGGTGCTCATGTCTTCGGGGTTGCCCGTTGCATGACGCGGCAGCAAGGCTGCAGAGAACTGACCCAGATATCCCACGAAGGGCTCGCTGTAATGCACGACGGCGGTCAGGTCATCGGGTGTTTCAACGTCTTCGATCAGCTCGAAACCGGCGGTCTGGTTGTAGGCGCCGCTGTTCGGGTTCGATACCGCTTCCCACGTGAACTTAATATCATCTGAGGTGATCGGTTCGCCATCGGACCACTTCAAGTTCGGGCGCAGCTTCCAGGTAACAGTTCTCTGATCCTCAGAAATGGTTGGCATGGCTTCCGCAAGACGCGGCTCATATTCGCCCTGTTCATTGGGTGTGGTCAGACCAATCACGCTCGCATCCGATACCTGATAGACGATGGCTGCATCGGCCAGGTAGCGGTTGAGCCCGGCGGGCTCTTCGGGGATGATGAGGACGGCCGTTCCGCCGCCTTCACCACCCTCCGCCGGGTCGCCGGATGCCTCCGTTGCCGCAGGCACCTGGCCACAGGCGCTGATCACGAGCCCAAGCAGCACAAGCAAAGTCAACAGCTTCAGTTTCATTCTCTCTTCTCCTTATTCTAATATTGCCTGTCACGCTACCCCGCAGCGCGGGATCTGCGAAAAGCGTGACCTACTTTTCCGTATGAATTACATACGGATCAAATGCATCCCTCAATCCATCGCCGATAAAGTTGATCGCCATCACGGTGACGAAGATCATCAAGCCCGGGAATACCGCCAGCCACGGGGCGCGGTAGACGTGGATCTGCGCGCTCTCCAGAATATTGCCCCAGCTCGGCGTGGGGGGCTGGATGCCAAACCCTAGATAGCTCAAGCCAGACTCCGTGATGATGGCGTATGCCATCTGGAGCGTGGCGGTGACGAGAAGTGGACCGATGCTATTTGGCAGGATGCGCCGGAAGATCAAGCGCGCGTCACTGGCGCCGAGAGCGCGTGAGGCAGAGACGAACTCCTTTTCGCGCAGCACAAGGAAAAGTCCGCGGGCCATGCGGGCGGGTAACATCCACGCAAAGGCGCTGATCGCAACGATCACGGTCCACACACTGTTCCGAAATTCTCCGAGGGCAGGCAGTTCGCGGAGCAACGCGCTGAGTAAGATCAAAACAAAGACAACCGGCAGGATCAGGAATGTGTCGGTAATGCGCATAAGCAAATTATCAATCCAACCCCCATAATAGCCAGAAAGCGCGCCGATGACGATGCCAGTCGCCAGAGCTAGAAGCGTGGAGAAGATCCCAACTGCCAGGGAAATGCGTCCGCCATAAAGGATGCGTGTAAACACATCACGTCCGAGCTCATCGGTGCCGAACCAGTGCTCGGCCGAGGGAGTCGCAAATTCATTTTTTGGATTTTGCTCGGTTGCTGAATAGCGGCTCAACGGCGCCGCCGCCACGAGCAGTACCATCAGCAACAGCACGATTGCTGCAATCAACGCCAGTCGATGTCTGCGAAAGCGACGCCAGATCAACGCGGTCAGGCTTTCGGGCCGCGTCGATGCGGATAAGATCGGCTCGGAGGTGAGAACAGTGTCAGTCATAGCGGATGCGCGGGTCGAGAAACCCGTAGACGATATCGGCGATCAGGTTGAAGAGCAGGGTAAGCGCGGCGTAGATCATCATCACCGCAAGCAGGATGGGGTAGTCGCGGCCCTTGGCTGCGTCCCAGAAGAGACGCCCCATGCCCGGCCAGGCAAAGATCGTCTCAATGAAGACCGCGCCGCCAAAGACGGTGGGCAGGTCCAGCGCGATCAAAGTGACAAGAGGCAATAGGGCGTTTCGCAAGGCGTGGCGAAAATGGACCGTGCGCAGCGATAAACCTTTGGCACGCGCCGTGCGGATGTAATCTTCGTTCAACGTGTCACGCATGGAGGAGCGTAAGAAGCGCGAATACCAGGCGATCCAGCTAAAGCTCATGGCGGCAATGGGCAACGCCAGATGCCAAAGCAGATCAAGAATCTCGCCTTCTCTGCCAATGGTGTACATCCCCCCGGCAGGGAACATGGGGCCATTACCAAATGGGTTCTGGATGTTGAGATAGAACACAACGATCAGGATCAATCCCAGCCAGTAGACAGGCACACTTTGCCCCGCAAAGCTAAATGTGGTGATAAGGTTGTCAAAAAAAGAATAAGGCTTGATCGCGGAATACACACCGATAGGAATTGCGAACAGCAGCATCACGAGAAAGCCAACACTGAACAGAAGGAGCGTGGCGGGCACGCGCTCCCAGATCATCTCTGAGACCGGGCGGCGGAACTTAATCGAATATCCCCAATCGCCCTCGAGCACAAAGGCTCTGATCCACTTTACGTATTGAACAGGAAGAGGTTGGTCAAGCCCAAGCCGCACGCGCAAGGCCGCGAGCTGCTCAGGGGTGACGTTCGGGTTGCGCTCTGCCTGTGCCAGCGGACCACCCGGCATGAGACGCACGACACCGAAGAGGAAGACGCTCAGCAGGAACAGGATGGGAATGGCTTGCAGGATACGACGGAGGATATAGGTGGTCATTAAATTTATGCTCGGTGGTCGAGTGTCCCGCCGGTTTGTGGCGGGATGTATTGAGACGACCAATTTCAATTCTGCTTAACATTGCTGGTTTCGATACAGGCGAAAAAAACACTCGCCTTACTCAACCAGCAGCTTTACTCCTCAAACACAATCCTTCCATCAACGATGGTCATCACAGCTTTTGCAAACCGGATGTCTTCCGGCGGCACTTCAAACAGATCGTGTGAGAACAAAACAAGATCTGCCAGATATCCTTCTTTCACCTGTCCCTTTTGATGTTCCATGAATTCGGTATAGGCTGCATCGCGCGTATAGCCCAGGATGCATTCTTCGAGAGTTAGCCGCTGATCTGGATCATCCGCTGACCATTTCTGTCTATTCATAGCGACGTACATGTTAATCATTGGGTCGAAGGGCGCCACGGTCCAGTCGCTGCCCAGAGACAGATGCGCGCCTGCATTCTTCAGATCACGCCACGGGAACGAAATCGGCCAGCGCTGCGAGCCCGTGCGTTTCGTCCAGACCATGTCCTCTTCCAGACTGAATGGGGCATGACTGGTCTGCATGGACGCTATAACACCCAGCTCCTTGAAACGCGGCATGTCGCTGGGCTGACACACCTCGATATGCTCCACGCGATGACGGCTGTCGCGCTTGCCGTTTAACTTCTGAATGGCTTCGTACCCATCCAAGGTCTGCCGCACCGCGCCATCACCGCAGCAGTGGACGGCGATCTGTAGTCCCATTCTGTCGCACGCGGCTGCCATCCGTGTGAAGTGCTCAAGCGAGAAAATGGGATCCACTTTCACATCCGGTTCATCGGCATAGGGATCGACGTTGAAGGCTGTATAGGATTCCCAGACACCGTCCATAAAGAACTTCGCCGCGCCGCCGCGCACATAGTCCATTTGGACGTGGGCCATCTCTGCGGCCTCGGCGAGCATCTCCTCACTGGTCTCAGGCTTAACGTGATACGGCACGTAGACGCGCATGTTCATCTCGCCCGCGTCTTCGAGTGCCGCGTAGGCCATCAGCTCTTCCATGTCGCCGTTCATGTTGTGAACGCTGGTAATGCCTGTCTCATTGAATTTTTGAATAGCGAGTTTTAACAACTCGCGCTTGCGGTTTGAGTCAGGGACGGGAACCAGATCCATCACGGCGCGCATGGCATCGCCCTCGCGCAACTCACCGGTAGCGACTCCACTCTCGTCGCGGACGATGATGCCATTTGCCATCTCACGGCCATCGTCTGTCAGAATGCCGGCCATCTCGAGAGCCTTGGTGTTTGCCCAGGCGGTGTGACCGTCGAACGCACCGATATATACGGGACGATTGGCAAGGATCTCGTCTAGTTCCTGTCGCATGGAAACGATGCCATACTTTATGCCGCGCCCGACTACCCAGGGATCGGTCTTGTTTTTGTCGGCAAAATCCAACAACACGTTTTTCAGATCTTCCTTTGTTCGTACTTCTTGAAGCTGTGCATTACCCATCCAGATGGACCCCCAAAGCAAATGCACGTGCGTATCGATAAAGCCTGCGGTAAGTGTATGCCCCTGTCCGTCGATCACGCGAGTAGATGTATCTTTGAGTGATTCCACCCCTTCATTTGTCCCCACATAGATGATGCGATTGCCTTTGATTGCTACTGCTTCAGCCCATGGATTGGATTCGTCGCTGGTAAATATCTTTGCATTCTTAATGATTATTTGTGCAGGCGTGGACATTGCTTCTCCTCTGGTTTGGTGGGGTTGAATATACATAAATTGCCGTTGACGGTCAAGGAAATGAATCTTTTGAATTACCGGCTCCTGCGTAAGCTGATCCTTGAAATCAATGGTACATTTATAAAAAAGGAATTTCAATGAGTAGCATTGTTCTGTGGAGCCTGTTTGGATATTTGCTGGGCGCCATTCCTTTTGCTTACCTGCTTGGAAGAATTTTTGTGAAGCAGGATATTCGCAGAGTGGGTGATGGCAACCCGGGCGGTACAAATACCTGGAAGGCCGGTGGCTGGAGGATCGGCCTGGCAGCCATTCTGCTCGAGATCTTCAAGGGATTCCTGCCGGTTGCGCTGGCGCGTCAGTGCGGGATTTCCGAGGGGTCGCTCATTCCAATTTCTCTCTCCCCAATTCTTGGGCATGCTACCATGCCGTTCCTGGGTTTTCGCGGGGGTAAGGCTCTCGGGGTTACGGGTGGCGTCTGGGTGGGTCTTCTGGGAGTGCCAGCGTTTGCCGTCTACTTTGGAACACTCGCGCTACTTGTGATCCTGAGGGAAAATGCCTGGGCAGCGGTATTTGGTGTTTCTCTCTTTTTCATCTGGACGATATTTCTCGACGATGCCTTGTGGATGACCATCCTTGCCATTCTCAATATTCTGGTGATCCTCTGGACTCATCGCCGCGAATTGAAAACCCAGCCGCATTTGCGGCCCTGGCTGACGAATCTTTTTGTGCGGAAAGGCCGCTGACAGAATTGGTTTAAGCAAAGGCACAATTTCTTCTGTCTGGCTTCCAGTTATAATTTGAGCGGATGAAAACGCAGATCATCACGCTCGAATCGCACGATGACCTCATTTCTGTGCGCGACAGAATGTCTTGGGCGAAGACGCCGCGCATTTTGTTAGTCTGGCCCAAGTATGAGAAGGTCACGCTGCGGCAGGTGGATTTGAAAGTGCTGCAAAGGCATGCCTCTGCCCTCGGCGCGCAGCTGGGACTGGTGACACGGGCACGGCGCGTGCGTCAGGATGCTGAGGCCTTGCGGATCCCGGTCTTTGAGTCCACGGGGCAGGCGCAGCGGGTGGCCTGGCCCAAGCCCAGGCGTAGAAGGTGGCCGCACCGGGCCCCTCGCAAAGATTTGCGCGACCTGCGTCAGCAACATTTATCAGCGAAGGAGGAGGGTTGGCGCGCTCACCCGGTCGCGCGCGTGGTAGCATTCCTCATTGGTGTGGCGTCCGTCCTCGTGCTCGTGGCGTTGTTCATCCCACGTGCTCAGGTCAGATTGCACCCGGAGTCGAAAACCCAGAGTATTGAATTGCCAGTCAACGCCAGCCCGGCGGTGAATTCCGTGTTCATTACAGGCAGTATTCCCGCGCGCGAAACGCGCGTGATCGTGGAAGGGTCGCAGACCGTCGTTGTAACTGGTGAGGGGGTGATCCCACAATCGAAGGCCAAAGGGACGGCAGTCTTTCGTAATCTCACTCAGCAGGCTGTTCCCATCCCTGCCGGGACTGTCATCCGAACAGCCGGCGAGGAAGCAGTTCGTTTTGTGACCACGCTTGACAGCAGAGTGGATGCAGGGGTTGGCGAGACAGTGGAGCTGCCCATCGAAGCGGTAGAAGGCGGGCTTGCCGGCAATGTGGAGGTGGAGAGCATTGTAGTTGCGGAAGGCAGACTTGGCCTATCAGTGTCTGTCACGAATCCTGAGCCGTTGACAGGCGGGCGCGAGATCCCGTCGGTGCAGGCGAGCGAGCGAGACCGCCAGCGCGTCAAAAATGCGCTCATGGACGAACTGGAAGAAGAGGCTCGCGCCAGGCTCGGCGAGGAAATTACAGCGGGTGACATCCTGTTTGAAGATTCCTTCGTGGCTACGCAGATCCTTACAGAAGAATATGACCCGCCCGCGGGCGCGGCGGGCACCAAGTTGACCTTGACCATGCAGGTGGAATTTTCTGCCCTCTACGCCGACGCCTCAGACCTGACCGAGCTTGCCTCGCTGGGGCTCAACGCCTCGCTTCCCCCAGGCTTTCAGGCGGAAGCGCCGGGCGCGCTCGCGCTCAAGCCTGTGACTGAGCCTACCGCAGAAGAGGATGGCTCTATGCACTGGACCATCCGTGCGGAGCGGCGCATCGTTCAACAGATCCGCAACGCCCATGTGACACAAATGATCCAGGGAGTAGGCTTGGCACGCGCCCAAAGTTTGCTTGAAGATAATCTGCCGCTGGTTGATTCACCCGAGATCGATCTTTCCCCCTCCTGGTGGCCGTGGGTGCCGATCGTTCCGTTCCGTATATCGGTGATGACCGAATAAACTTTGCCGCGGAGACGCACACCCCCTGGCGGACGGTGCCAGGGGGAGTCACAGAGGTATTTAATAACCTCTCTGTGTCTCTGTGACTTCGTGGCTCAAAAGGAAATATATGAGAATTTTAGCAGTTGACCATGGTGAAAAGCATATCGGACTGGCGATCAGCGACCCGACCGCGACGATTGCCAGCCCGTTGAAAGTGATCCAGCACGTCTCGCGTCTGATGGATGCAGCGCAGGTGGCCAATATCGCTTCTGAGAACGCCGTGGCATTGATCGTGATCGGTCAATCCTATGACGAAGAGGGCAAGCCAAATCTCGCCGGACGCCGCGCAGCCAAGTTCGCCGAAGCCTTGAAGGGACAGACTCAAATCCCTGTGGTTTTATGGGATGAATCTTTTAGCACGCAGGATGCGCGTGCGGCGCGGATTGAAATGGGCGTCTCGCGCAAAAAGCGCGCCGGTCACATGGATGAGCTGGCGGCCGTGATGATCCTGAAATCCTATCTCGAAGCCAACAAGCCGATGGTTGAGTAACCCCAAAAAATTGCAGATCGAAAATCCCAAATCGTAATTCGGACTCATGCGTAAACTCACTGCAGTATTTGTAATACTTTTTTTATGTCTAGCGGCGGTAGCGTTATCCTTCTTTTACATTCCCTCTCGTGCCGCACGGATCTATGGCGCGCCGGCGCCGTGGTTGTCGCTGCCGCAGCGTTTTCAATATTCCGCGTTACTGCTCTGGTATGACGGCTTGCTCACGCAACCTCTCGATCCGAGTGGCAGCGAACAGATTTTTAAAATTGAGGTGGGTGAGTCGGTTGACTCGGTTGCCAACCATCTTGAAAGCGTAGGCTTAATTCAGGATGCAGCGTCATTCCGTACCTATCTGATCTATTCCGGGCTCGATACGTCCATTCAGGCAGGAGAGTACCAGCTTAGCACAGCCATGTCCGCGATGGATCTGGCGCACGAACTGCAGGACGCAACCCCTGAAGAAGTGACCTTTGTTGTGCTACCCGGTTGGCGCGTGGAGGAGATTGCCGCGTCGCTGCCAACCTCGGGCTTACCGGTGAGCCATGAGGAATTTTTGAGTGCTGCAAAATCACCGCCCCGGGAGTTTACGTTTTTATCCGGCGCGAGCTCCGTGGAGGGATTTCTCTTTCCTGATTCCTATATCTTTTCTCGCAGCGTTTCTTCTGCGAAAGAAATGATCTATGAGATGATCCGCAGCTTCGCCGCGCACCTGACGCCCGATCTGATCAATGGGTTTGAGCAGCAAGGCTTGACGGTTTATCAGGCGGTGACCCTCGCCTCGATGGTGGAACGCGAGGCGGTGCAGGAAGAGGAGCAGCCATTGATTGCGTCTGTATATCTGAACCGCCTCAAGATCGGCATGAAGCTGGATGCCGACCCGACTGTACAGTATGCCATTGGATATAACTTCCTGCAGCAGAGCTGGTGGACCAACCCGCTGACCCTGATCGACCTGCAGGTCAATTCGGTGTACAACACCTACATCTATGAGGGCCTGCCGCCTACGCCGATCGCCAATCCCAGCCTGGGCGCGCTGCGTGCAGTCGCGTTCCCTGCAGAGTCAAATTACATCTTTTTCCGCGCCCGCTGCGATGGGTCTGGCTTACACGAATTCTCAGAGACGTTCGATGAGCATCTGCAGAACGCGTGCCAGTGAAATTGTAATATCTCACCGTTCCAGCCACTGTCTTGAAGATGCTGCCCGGCGGAGTTAGGACTACAAGGATTTCATACATGACATATCCCATTCTCGAATTTGATGCAACGCCTGAAGCCTTCATTGAACCTTCTAAGATCATCCGCGCCCGCGATCTGCCCGAGCACTGTGTAATCTGTTTCTTTAAAGAGGTGATCGATAAAGTCGTTGAAGAGCACGATGCAAAGATCGTTGTGGAAAACAAGTGGGAGGACGGTCCGCATTGCATTTATGAGATCTCGCATCACGGTCAGCGCCTGGCGTTTTTCCATCCGGGGGTAGGCGCGCCGATCGCTGCGGGCCAACTCGAGGAAGCAATTGCCTTTGGTTGCCGGAAGTTCATTGCCTGTGGTGGCTGCGGCGTTCTGGAAAAAGACATCGCGGTGGGTCATCTCATTGTGGTTGCCGGGGCGGTGCGCGACGAAGGCGTTTCCTATCATTATCTTCCACCCAGCCGCGAGGTGACGGCACATGAAGCTGGTGTGCAGGCGCTGGTGCAGACGTTGAACGCTCGCGGTCTCCCATACCGGGTCGGAAAAACATGGACCACCGACGCACCATACCGTGAAACGGTGAATAAGATCGCCAGAAGAAAAGAGGAGGGTTGTCTGGTTGTCGAGATGGAAAGCGCAGCGCTCATTGCGGTGTCTCAATTCCGCGGTGTCATGTTCGGGCAGGCTTTGTACGGGGGAGATGATCTGAGCGGCACAGACTGGGATCACCGCGACTGGACATCCAGAAGTGAAGTTCGGGAGAGTCTCTTCTGGCTGTGTGCGGATGCTTGTCTCAGTCTGTGAAATATTTGAGCTTTTGTAGAATGCATTCTAAAGAAATTGCGGAGAGTCACATCTCCGCAATTTCTTTATCAGACGATCATATTTTTGCAACTGGGAAATGAACCTCAGACGTCAGGTCCCGGCTTCAACGGAGCCGTAAAACAGTTCGCGCCGTTGTCGTTTTACGGTTGGATAATGACGGTCTCCGTCTGTCTGTGCGCCAGAAGCGTTGCAAAGATCACCATTGCCAGCCCGACGACGCCAAGTATCAATCCCTGAACAATCACAGGAACTAACATCTGGCGTGCTACGGCAGTGGCGGTTTCGGCGATGGCTGAGGCGAACGCGGGAGGGATGAGAGAGGCTCCCTGTGTTTCGATCAAAAGCTGCAGAATTCCGCCCACGATGGGGGAGCCAAACAAGCCGATCAATGCACTCGCGCCACCGGCAATCATGAACGGCCATCCCCACCAGGTCAGCCAGTCGATCAGGCTGCGGACGCCAAATGCAGCAATGCCTATTAAGAATAGCACCGGGATGAACGGGGTGAACCGTATGAAGGAACGTATGGTGTTCAATCGCGCCCGCGGGTCGACAGGTGTGCCGCTCATCTCGGGTGAAATGAGCGTCAGCTCGTTGGGCAAGATCGCGGTCATCGATTGGACTTGCGTCTGGATGAACGGCAGCATCAATCCGATGGCCTGCTCGGGCGGGTTGCAGAGCGCGATCTGCCCGCCGAACAAGCCCATCGCCATCTGGGTAAGCTGCTCGGCCGTACAGGCGGGCTGGCGCTGCAAGATCTGCAGCACCAGTTGCGTGCCAGCTTCCCCGGCCAATTGGGCTTTTACGGGCACCAGAGAAATGACCACGGAATTCGTCCTGCCATTCACATACTCAAAGGTTGAATCCAGTGCGTTGTTTGCCATCGCCCGCAGCTCTTCGGGCGGTAGGAGCAAGACAATATTATTTTGCCAATCTTCCACCGTGAGCACCTGCAAGAAAGGCAGAGCACCGCCAGTCTGCGTAACGTAGCCTGTAATTGTCGTCGCGAGGATCCCTGGCATTCGCTCATATAAGCGTTGGTCCTCAAAGGCCTGTTTGTAGATGTCCGCTGAAAATGCCTGTGCCTCGATATTGAACACGAGTAAAACCAACACCGCGCTAATCACGAAGAGAACGGCGCAAATGGCTGCGAGCAGTTGTCCGAATGAGCGCACGGTCAAACCTCACTCACGATGTCAATGTAATCTTCTGTGACCTTCTCGCCACTGGAGGCACCCAGCACAGAGAGCAGCTCACTTGCCAGCTGCGCTTTGCCTTCGGCATCCCGGCGGCTCCACGTGCGGGTCTTGATCTCCAGATAGCAGCCCAGCGGTGGTTGCTTGATATCATCTAGATTGACAAAGAACTCCGTATCTTTGTAGGTGATTAGCCAGCGCTGGCGATCCTTCTCAATGGCGATTTCCGATTTCGGCTTGAAGTATTCCCGGTAAAAACGCAGCGATTGCGAGGCAGGCGCAATGTAGCGGCTGCGCGAAAGCAAGACTTGATCCTCAAAGCTTCCTTCCCGCTTCTGACCGATCAAAGTCAATCGGGTGCGGACGTTCGTAACCAGATTTCTGACGTCATCGATGAAATCATCTTCGCGATAGCGCAGGCGTCCCTGAGACGGATCGTCGAAGAAGAAGTAAACATCGTGTTCACGATAATGACGCCTGCGGATCACATCGATCTCAGGCTGGCTCAGTGCATGGATCACCTGGTCTGGTTCCGTCAATTTGACCTTGACCTGCACCTCGAACGACTCCTGTTCCAGCGATCCGCCCAGGGCAATCAGCTTCGACAGCACAGATTGCTCGCGTGCGATGAGGAATGCATCGATCTTCCTGGCGATCTCTGCAGCCTGGGCAAGTAACTCCTCTTCATTCAACGTCAGCAATTGGTGATCGCGCATTAGCCATTTGCCATTGACCATCACATCGCTCACATCCGTCGATTTGCCGGCGTATACGATCTGTGCATATGGATTATCTGCAGAGCGCTTGAAGGACGGCGCGTTATGTACCGGCGAAACATTCACCAGAATCAGGTCAGCGCGTTTGCCTGCCTCCAGCGAACCGGTTAGATGTCCGATATGAAGTGCCTGCGCGCCCAGCCGGGTGGCCATCAGCAACGCCCAGGGCGCGGGCAGGGAGGTGGGATCGTTGGTGACTGCCTTGGCAATGAAAGCCGCCAGGCGTACTTCCTCGAACATATCCAGGTCATTGTTTGAGGCAGGCCCATCCGTACCAATGCCCACGTTGAGCCCGGTTTCGAGCATTTTCGCAATGGGGGCAAAGCCAGACGCCAGCTTGAGGTTCGAGGAAGGATTATGGGAAACGCCTGCCTTCGCGTGCATCATGGTGCGCATCTCGCCCGTGTCCACATGCACGCAGTGGGCCGCGATCACTTTGGCTTCGAAGAGACCCTGTTTCTTCACGTAGGGAATGACCGGGATGCCATGCTCGTTGCGCATATTCTCCACTTCGAAGGCAGTTTCTGCCAGATGCGTGTGGAGAGGCACATCGAATTCCTTGGCAAGCTCGGCAGTAGCGCGCAGGATTTCGGCTGTACAGGTATAGGGCGCGTGCGGAGAGACAGCCGGCACGATCAAGGGATGGTCTTTCCAGCGTTGGATGAACTCTCGCGCCATCTGCAGTGAGTCTTCATACGATGCCGCATCGGGCGCCGGGAATTTCATGACCGTCTGCCCGCACACGGCGCGCATCCCCGCGTCTACGGCGGCTCTCGCTACATCCTCTTCGAAATAATACATATCGTTAAATGTGGTCACCCCGCTGCGAATTTGCTCCGCGCATGCCAATAACGTCCCCAGGCGGACAAATTCTGGCGAAACAAATTCGCGCTCGACGGGCATCATATATCCCATCAGCCAGACGTCTAGCCGCAGATCATCCGCGAGACCGCGCAAGAGGGTCATCGGCACATGTGTATGCGCGTTGATCAGACCCGGCATGAGAACTTTGCCATGGCAATCGATTGTTTCCTGGGCGCGCGCAGCGTACTCGTTCCTGATTCCATCTTCGGGCCCAACCGCGACAATGCTGTCACCTTTTACTGCGACAGCGCCGGGATAATATTGTGTGAAATTCTCATCCATGGTGAGGACGAGGGCGTTCGTGAAGAGAGTATCGACGTCTTGAGTCATTCGTTCTCCTTTGAAGGCTATAGTAGGTCGGGCCCTGCTAAGCAGCCCGACATTATCTCAGGAATATTAGCAGGCTGCTATGGCACCCACGCTTCGTCTGCGTGTCTCGTCCTTCGTCAGGCCCACTCGACACTCCGCTCAGCGCGAGGTGCGTAATTATGGCACAAAATCCAGGAACACTTTGAGAGCTTTTAGATTCTCTTCAAAATCTGGGTCTCTGTGATTGGCCAATTCCATATCCACGGCTGCGCCGACGCCGTTCTCGACGGCCCAATCGGACAGCGTGCCAGTGTACTCGCAGCCTGTGTCAATTGGCGGGTAGGGGTAACCGGTTGCTTTTGACAAGGCCTGAGCCAGACGTTTAGAAGGTCCGGTCCACGGATCACCGCCGGGAAAAACTCCCAGCGCGGCGCTGTGATAACTGATTAGAGCATCGATCTCACGGGCGAGGATGAAATTCATGACAGTGCGAGTTTCGGGTTCGGAGCCGCCAAATCTGCCTCCGGTGGTGGGACGATAGATCCAGCAGCCGTCACGGTCCCACTCTGCTGTCCAGTTCTCGCTAGGGAAGTTGCGGTTCAAATCGACGCCGTTGTTGTTGACGCGCCCGTCCACGCCATCATCGCGGGCCTCTCCGTCCGGGTTCATGTTGCGGATAATATAGAGCGTCACATCCGTGGGAACGACTTCCGGATTTTCATTGATATGAGTGATCAACTCGTTGGCCAGCGCGATCGTATTACCTTCATATCCGCCATGTATGCCGGCCACGATGAGATATTCCTTTTCTCCTGCGCCAAAGGTATAGACTTCAATGGGGCGTCCCGCGAGCGAATTTCCAACGATCTTGGGGCGCGATCCCACCGCCAGAACAAAGGGTGTGGGTGTCTCAAAGACCGGCGGCGTATAAAGAGGATTCGGTGTGAGTGTTGGAAGGAAGTAACTTGTGGGTGGAATTTCGTGTGTGGAGCCATGCTCAGACGTTTCAGCCCATTCATCTGCAGCAGAGGCGCGCAAGCTCGTTGTATACAAAACTGCGACCACCAGAATTCCAACCAGTGCAAGGCCATTGATCCCCCAGATCACGTATACCCATGCATGGGATGAGTTCTTGCGCCGCGGCATTTACTCACTCTCCAGCGCGCGGCGTCGCAGCCAGTCCAGCGCCAGGTTGACGGACCAGCGTGGCAGGCTGCGCGGAGGTCCGCCATAGGTGATGCGGTGGGTCTTTTCCCCTCGGGGTGTAATCAGCGCCATCTCGGCGGCACGCTCTTCGAGGAACATGGCCACGCCTAGGGCCGCGTCCGCATTCGAGTCGGCGCGGGCGGCGCGTAAGGATGCGATCAGGGCATCAGGCGAGAGGTCCACGATGGAAACAGTATGAGGGATCTTGCGCGCCAGTTTTCCATCAAGCCCCGACTCGACGGCCACCAGCCTCCAGCCGCGTTTTGCCACGGCGTTCAGCGCGGCATCCTCCAGCGTCTCCTCATCTGCTCCAAATACAACATCCCCAAGCCGATCACGGACCAGCCGTTCGATGTCCGCGATCATTCGATCGGCTTCCGCTTCACTTTTGGCTTTTGCCGCAATCCGAACATCCACCACGCCAGTGTGCGCCGCCAGCCCAACGGTTGGATTGCTCAAGGTCTCGAGATCGTCGATCTTCTCGTCAATCAGTCCTTCACCCAACCCCGCGCAATGTAGGATACGGATCTTGATGATCTCATCCAGGTTGAATCGCTTTTGAAGATAGGGAATGATCGCTTCGTGCAGGATATGCTCCATCTCGTTGGGAACACCCGGCAGAGAGATAACCGCGTTGCGTTCCGTTTCCACGATGAAGCAGGGCGCCGTGCCGACTGGGTTAGGAACCGGAATGGCTCCTTTTGGAATGTAAGCTTGTCGCTTTTGATTGTCGGAAGGTTTGCGGCCGTAGCGCGAAATAACGGCGACGACCTGCTCCCACATATCTTCCCGGAACTCTAGCTCGAGACCTGCGGCTCTGGCAACTGCTTCTCGGGTCGGGTCATCCACAGTGGGCCCCAGCCCGCCTGTGGTGATCACGATTTCGGCGCGGTGCATGGAATTGTGGATAGCTTCGGCGATGCGCTCAACATTATCCCCAATGGTGATCGTGCGGTAGAGGTCCACTCCCATGCCGCGCAACGTCCGCGCGATGTAGCGCGTGTTCGTATCTACAATTTCACCTAGTAAGATCTCAGTCCCAATCGTAATAATTTCTGCAGAGGGCATAAGTTGGTTTTTTTCTTTTTAAACATAAAGGACACAACACTTGTACCTGAACGTGAAGCGTTCAGCTTCAGGTGCAGGTGAGGTCACGAAGGGATTAAGCCTACCAGGCTGTCGCCTTCACTCAGTGTACTTCCCCGGCACCGCTCGCCAGGGCAGGTGTGTGCCCTTCGTGGTTAATTAGACCACATTGTACTCTTTTATTAATCTTCCTTCCTCGAAGCGGGCCAGGTCGAGCATGGAAACATCCACGGTTGTGAAGGCTCCATCCAGAATATATTCGGTCATTAATTTGCCGGCAACCGGTCCGTGCATGAAGCCGTGGCCCGAGAAGCCCGCGCAGATCGTAAAGCCTTTTACAGGGCTGCCGCCGAAGATCGGGTGCGCATCTGGCGTGACTTCGTATAAGCCGGCCCAATGTGAAGCGCGGCTGGCACGCTCCAGCAAAGGCAATCGTTGCAGCGCGGCCTCGAAATTTACCATCTCGAAATCCTCGTCCACATTCTGGTCAAAGCCGGGTTTCTCTTTCTGATTGCTCATGCCGATCAGCAAGCCTTCCGCCTCACGATGAAAGTAAAGCGACTGCCCAAAGTCAATCACAAAGGGGAAATCCTCGGGGATCTCGTTCAATCCGTTCGTAGTAAACCATTGTCGACGGACGGGAACGATGGGGATCTGGACTCCGGCCAGCTCACCGACGAGGCCGGCCCATGGGCCGGCAGCATTCAAGACCATACGCGTCTGGATCACGCCTTGCGTGGACTCCACAGCCTCCACCTCGCCTCCGCTGATGCGTATTCCCGTGACCTGTGCGCGAGTGAGAGCTTTGACTCCTGTCTTTTGCGCCGCGCTGATATAGCCTGCCACAACGCTGTTCGGGTCCACCAGCCCGTCTTTTTGATTGAAGGTCCCTGCGATGGCGTCACCGAACTTCATGAGGGGCAGGCGCGCCCGGACTTCATCTCCGATGAGTAGCTCGGTTTGCACACCCAGGCTGTTCTGCAGTTGGACATTGTGCTTGAACGCGCTGGCGTCCGCTTCGTTTGTGGCCACGAGGAGATATCCGCACTGGCGGTAGTTGATATCCTGCCCGATCTCCTCCTTGAAGCACTCGAGCATGGGCAGGCTTTTCAGCGAGAGCTGCACATTGATCTCCGTCGAGAACTGATAGCGGACTCCGCCAGCACAGCGTCCTGTTGCGCCCGTGCCGAAAAATTCATCCTGTTCGAGTAAGACTATGTTTTTGATCCCACGCGTTGCGAGATGGTATGCCGCGCTGGCTCCCATCACGCCGCCCCCGATTATGACGATGTCTGCTGTTGTTGGGGTATCCATTTTGTATCCTCTTTTGTGGACCTTAAAGGTTTCCTTTGGACATCAATGGTTCGCTCCTGGCAGAGTTTTTAGCGGTCCTTTCACCTGCCCGGTTATGAGAAAACCTTTAGGGTCTTTTTGATTAAAAGTCTACTTCCTGCCCAATGTTCATTTTGCGCGCGTTGTTGAGCGCGAGTTGTGCAGCCATGGCATCCTGCACGGCGATGCCCACAGATTTAAAGTAAGTGATCTCTTCCTGTGTTTCTCTGCCAGGGATGCGGCCCAATACAACCTCTCCCAGCTCACCACAAATGTGTGACTCATCGAACAGCCCGGCGCGCATGGGCTGAAGAAGATCGCCCGCCTCCTCCAGTGACGCGGAGCGCGAATCGACAAAGATTTTTGCGCGCTGCAATGTTTCCGCGGGAACTTCTTGCATCTCTGGTGTGTACGAGCCCACCGCCGAGATGTGGGTCCCTGGCTTGATGTCTGTATCCTCAAAGACCGGCCTGGTGGATGTGGTCGCTGTGCAGATGATATCGGCATTTTCAACCGCTTCTCTGGCTGTTTGCGCCACACGAATATCCTCGGGTATTGTGCCTTTGCCTCTCATCTCTGTGGCAAAGGCTTTTGCCTTGGCAGAAGTTGCATCGAAGATGAAGGCCCTCTCAATCGTACGCGCGGTACATGCCGCCTCCAGCTGGGTGCGTCCCTGGGCGCCCGCCCCGAAGATCGCAACAATCTTGCTGTCCTTGCGCGCCAGCAAATCTATGGCTGCGCCGCCCGCAGAACCCGTCCGGATCGCGGTGAGAGAACTGCCTTCGAGCAGCGCCATTGCACGCCCGGTCTCTGTGTCGAAAGCTAGCACAGCTGCCTGAATATATGCAAGTCCACGGGCGGGGTTGGTGGGGAACAAAGAAACCACTTTGATGGCCAGTGCCTCACCATCCGTGGAATGGACATAGGCCGGCATGAAGAGGCTCAAGGCTTCACTGCTGGGGATGGGGAGGCGCGTACGGAGCGGCACAACAGCCGTCCCGTTGGAGAGCGCGGCGTAGGCGCTTTTCATCGCTTCGATGGCTTCATTCATCGGCAATGCTTTTTGCACGTCTTCGGCTGTCAGAATGAACACAGGCTCCTCGCTTTATTATCCGTTCGGGTCACAACCTTTGGGTTTCTGCCAATGATCGGTGATGGCCGCTTCTGTGTTAGGGGGTCTGCAGGAGAGCCAGGGCTGATCAACGAAGTTGGCTGATCGCAACCCCTGTGAGCAGGGATCGTCAACTTCGGTCAGGGTCAGCGCGCCATCCTCTAATTTCCATCGATACACGCCCGTGTCTTGATTGCAATAAGGGTCGTTGAAAAAGTAAATCTGATCGCCAGAAACTGCATACGAGCCAAGACTGCGCCAGTCATTCATTGTGTAATAGACCCGAAAGACTCCTTTGTCAAGGCTGAGTTTCCATAGACCGCCTTCGAGCGCATAGTCCGGGCAGCGCTTGCAGGGGAACGGGGTCGCCAGGCGCGGATTGATCTTCACGTATGTAGCATCCAATACGGTGGCTTCTTGCGGCGGAAGGGGCGTCGTCCACGGGACAGGTGTATGCTGGAACAATGCCTGCCATCCATCCGCGGGCGTGGCAGTTATTAGAGGAGCATCTGTTTGAATCGAGTCGGGGGTATTAGAGCTAAGGTTGGCTGACTGGCAAGCCGCTATCACGAAAATCAGGAGGAAAGTAATAAAGTGGATTTTCTTCATACACAGCATTTCTTGGAAAGAAGAAACAGAACGTAGATATACAAACGCGCAGAGGACATTCCAAATTGTACCTCTGCGCGTTTTCGTCAAACTTGAGGAATTACTCCATGCCGAGGTAAGCCTTTTGGATCGTCTCATTCTTTTGCAGTTTCTCTGCAGCGTCGCTAAGCACAATCTCTCCGGTTTGGAGCACGTAACCACGGTTCGCGATAGAGAGCGCCATGAGCGCGTTCTGTTCCACCAGCAGGATGGTCGTGCCCTCCTCATTGATACGCTTGATCGTATCGAAGATCAGCTCCACCAGCACCGGTGCAAGACCCATGGAGGGCTCATCCATGAGCAGGATGCGCGGGCGAGCCATCAGGGCGCGTCCGGTTGCGAGCATCTGTTGTTCACCGCCCGAGAGCGTGCCGGCCAGCTGATTCCGGCGTTCCTTCAACCTGGGGAACAGTGCGAAGACACGCTCCAGATCGCTGGCAACTTCCTGCTTGTTGTCGCGGCTGTAGGCGCCCATGTCGAGGTTCTCGGTGACCGTCAATCGTGCAAAGATGCGCCGCCCCTCCGGTACCATGGCGATCCCCTTATAGACGATCTCGTGTGCCTTAAAGGGAGCCAGATCTTCCCCCTCGAGCCTAACGTGACCTTCAAGGGGTTTCATGATCCCTGTGATCGTCCGCAGGGTGGTAGATTTTCCGGCGCCATTGCCTCCGATCAGGGTAACGATTTCCCCTTTATCGACGGTCAGCGAAACGCCTTTGAGCGCGTGGATGTTCCCGTAATAGGTATGAATATTCTCGACTTCAAGCATTGCCATGATGTTTGCTCCTGCCTAAATTGCCACAGCGCCCTGGGCTTCGTCTTTGCCGAGTCCACTGGCTGCGCCACGCCCAAGATAGGCCTCGATCACCTGCGGATTGCTCTGGATTTCAGTCGCTGTCCCTTCGGCGATCTTCTCACCGAAATCCAGAACGCTGATCTTGTCTGAAATGCTCATGACCACGCGCATGTGGTGTTCAATCAACAGGATGGTGATGCCCAGTTCATCGCGCAGTCGGCGAATGAAATGGACCATCTCCTGGTTCTCACTGGGATTCATCCCTGCCGTGGGCTCATCGAGCAGTAGAAGTTTCGGTCTGCTGGCGAGTGCACGGGCAATCTCAAGACGCCGCTGATCGCCATAGGGTAGGCTGGAGGCCATCATGTCACCTTTGCCGCGCAAGCCGACGAATTGCAGCAAGCGCCTGGCTTCCTTGAGCGCCTCCTGTTCCTCATGGATGGTGCTCTTGTTACGCAGAACGCCGCCGATCAGCCCCGACTTCAGGTGAGGATGCATCCCGACCAGGATGTTTTCCACGGCAGTCATATTCTTGAACAACCGGATATTTTGATAGGTCCTTGAGATGCCCAGATGGGTGACGCGGTCTGGAGAAAGCCCCGTGATGTTTTTGCCGTTCAGCAGGATCTCTCCCTCCTCGGGTGTGTAAAATCCGGTCACACAATTGAAGAAAGTCGTTTTGCCTGCGCCGTTCGGTCCGATGATGCTATAGATGGAGTTTTCCTTGACATCAAGGTCGATCCTGCTGAGTGCCTGGAGACCGCCGAATCGCTTTGTAACTTTGTTTGCGACGAGAACGCTCATGTTTGATTCTCCTTAGGACCCAGTCGTTTCTGTTGCCACGCCGCTCTCCGGGTGGACGGCTGCGGCGGTTGGCTCTATGGACTCGTGGAGCTCCAGTCGACGCCGCTCCTCCGGCCATAAGCCTTCCGGCCGGGTCAGCATCATCGCCACCAGGAGCGCGCCATAGACAAGATAGCGGAACTCAGCAAATTCGCGCAGGAGTTCTGGCAAACCCATTAGCACCAGCGCTCCGACAAACACCCCCGGAATACTTCCCATGCCGCCAATAATGATCAGTGACAGCACGTTGATCGAGACCAGGAAGTTCATACTGTGCGGATACACGGACTGCAATTTGGCGGCGAAGATCGTCCCGGCTATACCCGAGAACAGGGCGCCGGTCGCAAAAGCCATAAGCTTATAGGCTACATGATTGATGCCCATAGCTACGGCTACATCCTCATCCTCCCGGATTGCCATCCAGGTGCGGCCGACCCGCGAGTCTCGCAAGCGCCAGGCAACAAAGGCCACAAGGCCTACCCCAATCAAGAACAGGTAATAAAGTTCCTGTTGTGTATTGAGCACAAAATTGCCAATACGTGGCTGGGCGATCAGTTGGATCCCCTGCGAACCACCGAACCATGGCCGCAGCCAGTCGGAAAGGGCCAACAGGCGAACGATTTCGCCGAAGCCCAGTGTAACGATCGCAAGATAATCGCCACGCATCTTCAGCACCGGCAGACCAAGAATCAACCCTGCAATGACACAGGCGATCATCGCAAATGGCAGGGCCTGCCAGTAAGTCATCGGGTCGGCGTTCAACTCAGGCGAAGTGAGAACGCCCATGGTGTAGGCGCCAATGGCAAAGAAAGCCACATATCCCAGATCGAGTAATCCGGCGAAACCAATAACGATATTCAAGCCCAGACCCATCAGGATATACATAAAGACGGTATCGAGAATATCGCTGAAGAAGATCCCAAGAATTGGGGGCAACAGCAGCAAGAGCAAAACAATGCCCCCGATTGTTAACCAGCGCACAGCCGGCTTTTGCTTCGACGACCACAAGGGCTCGGACGCGACGGGCCGCCCGGAACGCCAATAATCCACTCCGGTGATCAACGCAAAGACAATCAAGGCGCCGACAAGGGTAAGTCCACTGGCGGCGAAAAACGAACGGATCAGTCCGCCGAGAGGTCCCCAGCGACCGGTCACAGTGAGGATGAGGTCGCGCAGCAGACCTACGAGGAGGACCCAAATGAGACCCTGAACGACCGCTGCACGAATTCTCTGGGGCAGGAGGAAAATACCGCTGGCCAGAAGTCCCATGACCATATTCACGACAAGCAAGATCAAGATCCCGGGCACGAGTGTCTGACCGAAGAGTAGCATGGAGTACAGTCTTGGTGAAGCATTCACAAATGTGGCCCGCAGATCTACCACGCTTCCGAGCAGGACCAGCAGTGCCAGAGCGACGCCGCTTGCCAGGCCCGTCAGTAATCCGAGCAGAATCACATTTCTCGTCGTTTGAGGAGTGGTTCGTCGGAGAACTGCATAGGTAGCCAACAAAGCTGGTGCGAGAAAGAGAACCTGTCCCATGGTGAACACACCACGGATGATGAAGCGCTGGCTGAAGGATTCAACCATGCCAACCAGTGACAGTAAGACTGCTATCCCACCCGCGAGCAAGCCAGTCTGAATTGCCAGTTTCCAGGTTGAAGTGTACGGCGTTTTCATGTTCCTCCCTCCTATGCCTTGGCCTGTGCCAACCGCTCACCCAGGATGCCCGTTGGGCGGAAGATCAGGATGAACACCAAAATCGTGAACGCAATCGCATCCTTTAGCTGGTATGCAGCCGGGATGCCCAATCCATCCAGGAACAGGCTGGGACCGACCGATTCGAGCAACCCCAACACCATCGCGCCCAGGAATGCGCCGGGCACGTTTCCAATGCCTCCCAGGACTGCCGCGGTAAACGCCTTAAGCCCCGGGAAAAATCCCATATAAAAGTGGGCCACCGGAAACAAGAGTAGATACAGAATTCCGGCCAGGCCGGCGGCTGCACCTCCCAACGCGAATGTGGTCGCAATCGTCCGATCAACATCAATGCCCATGAGGGCTGCCGCTTCTTTATCCTCCGAGACTGACCGCATTGCTTTTCCGATCCTGGTCCACTGGACGATTGCATACATGACCAGCATCAAAAGAATCGCACCAATGATGGCTGCAGCCTGCGTTCTAAAAATGCGGACTCCACCAAGCGCCCAGAACCCTCTGAAAATTTCCATTTCGGGGTAACCTTTGAGTCCCGATCCATACAATCCACGGAAGGTGTATTGGAGAAAAAAAGATGCCCCAATGGCGGTGATCAGTGGGACCAATCGCGGAGCATTGCGCAAGGGGCGGTAGGCGACACGCTCGAGCAGAAGGGCGATAGACGCTGAGACGCCAGCGGAAACCAGCATCACAATGAGCAGGCTGAGGATCGGATAGGTATTCCACCAACCGGCACTGATTAGGGCATACGCGATGAAAGTGGCTGTGAAGGGCCCGCTCATGAAGACTTCGCTGTGGGCAAAGTTAATCATTCGCAAAATGCCATAGACGAGGGTATAACCCAGAGCAATCAGTGCATAAACACCGCCCAGGGCCAGTCCTGTGATGGTCAGGTCAATCCAGACCGCAGTCGTGTATTTGCCCAAAGCCAGGGTTTTGGCCGAACCATAGACCACCATTACCGCAATGGCTATACCGATTGCCCAAACCACAACGTCTGTGGCAGTAATTCGCTGGCGCCATGTTCGTAGCATGTTGTACTCCTATCTAAAGTGAGGGGCGAGCACTCAGGTCTCGCCCCTCAACGTAATCGGTGTGATGTAGGCGTCTTACGGCCAGATGCGTTCCGGCGGATATTCGCCAGCGTGGTATTGGTAGACGGCGATCTTCGGATCAGCGCAGTCACCGGTGGGTGAGCAGCTCAGGTTGCCGGTGAGACCCTTGTAGTCCTTGATGGCATACAGGGCATCGCGCAGTCCCTGGCGCGGAATATGGAGCGTTCCATCTTCATCTTGAACGGCCACTTGTTCAATTGCCGTAAAGATCATGTTCGCGGCATCGAAGGCGTGAGCGTGGAAGATGCTGACCGGAGTCTCTTCGCCGGACATTTCTCTGTATTTCGGCAGGAAAGTGGATTCATAATCCGCGCTGAAGGCGGCCAGGTCAGGGCTGGAGACGTAGGTGCCCTCAACGGCTTCACCGGCGCCCTCGACCACATCGGGTGAGAACATGCCATCGGCGCCCATCAGAGCAACAGTCTCGAGACCGGGCACTTGCTTGGCCTGGTTGATGATGAGGCTGCCAGCCTTAACGAAGATGGGATGATAGATAAATTCCGGCTCGCCAGCGGCGATGCTGGTCAATACGGATTTGAAGTCGGTGGCGTTTGGATCCACGGCTTCCTGAGAAGTGATCTCACCGCCCAGTTCCTGGAAGGTTTCGGCAAAGACTGCCTGCAAGCTCTCCGCATAGAGAGAACCATCATGGATGGTCGCGGCGCGGGTCACACCGAGCTCCTCAAAGGCAAAGCGAGCGGCGGCAGCGCCCTGAACTTCATCGTTATGGGCTGTGCGGAAATAACCGGGGTGCTGGTTGGGATCGCCCTCGCGGGTCAGGTCGGGGGCGGTATTTGAGGCTGAGATGGTAACGAAACCAGCCTGTGAGAGCAACGGAACGGCGACACGGGCCGCGCTGGAGCATGAGGTACCGATCACCGCGACGATGGTCGGATCGGCGGCAAGCTTGGTGCCGGCCGCCTGGCCGCCCTCGGCGGAGCAGCCTTCATCTTCACCGGTTAGCTGAATGTCGTGCCCGAGAAGTTGTCCCTTGAGATCGATCGCAACTTCAACACCTGTGCGTGAGTCAATACCCAGCGTTTCATCGGGGCCCGAGATCACCATAGCATAGGCGATGTGAACGGGTTCTCCCGGAGCGATATCCACACATCCGATTGAGTCAGTACACTCGAATGTGGAAGCTGCCGGGCCGCAGGCTGCGAGCACCATGCCGGCAATCACCAGCAGTGCAAGTAAAGCGTAAGAACGCTTAAACATTCTTCCTCCTCCAAATATAGGGAATTATGGAACTTCCCCGCCTCCTGGCGGGTTTGACGTTGTGAGCCGACGAGGCTATAGATGTCAGCACCACCTCCTTTGGCTAGGATTTGATTCGGAACCCATTTAACAAAGAGCCGGAGAAAACCCTTCGCACGAGTATGAGTTTCTCACGGCTCCTAAATGGCACATCTAAGGCACAGAAAAAGAATGTCGTTTGATTAATTTGTTATTCACGGTAATACTACGTGAAATTTAGGAGTCGGTCAAGTGTTAATCGAATTGAGTTTTATTTTTTATCCTGAGGTTTGTAGAGTAACTGTTCCCGGATGCGTAAATCGGTGTTGCGGATTTTCATGGCCAGGTCTGCTGCGAGATTATACATTAAGCGGTAGCCAAGCTGGGGATAGGTATCGCACAACATGATCAGCTTGTCCCGGGGGATGATCAGCAGACGCGTATCGTTTTGAGACGCGCAGGCCGAGGCAGAGCGTAGCCCCTCATCTACAAGAGCCACCTCGCCGAAATTCTGGCCGCGGCGCAGGGTGGCGATAATCGTATTCTCTACCTCTGTGTTAGATGAGCTGACTAGCGATGGATCTACAAAAATATCCACTTCCCCTTGCACGATAATATATAGCTCCTTGCTGCTGCTGTTTTCCCGAAAAATTAGATCATCCTTTTGGAAGTTTCCCTCCTGGCAGATGTTGGCCACCAGTTCCAATTGCGTTGGAGTAAATTGATAAAAAATGTCGCTTTGTTTGAGGAAATTGACGATCGAAGCAGTGGACACTATCACCTCCGAATTGTTATGAGTGTAGCATAAACAGGGGTGGAGTGCAACGCTTACTGCGAGGATACGGCGGGAGTCTGTCCTTTACGGGTAGGCCTGGTTGAGCCAATCGATCGGGTTCACCTGGACGCCGTTTACCCACAACTCCCAGTGCAAATGCGCGCCCGTAACCCGGCCGGTCTCACCTACCAGGCCGATCACCTGACCCGCGTCCACTATATCACCCACATTTACATTGATTTGCGATTGATGCCAGAAACCGCTGTATACCCCCCAGCCGTGATCGATAATTGTCGCATTGCCGCGCACGGTTAGGGGTGCTGCAAAGACCACCTTGCCGGGTGCGGGTGCAAAAATTTGAAGTCCTTCGCCGCCTGCAAAATCCAGACCCGTGTGAAACCCCTCGATGACGAGGTCGGTGCCCGTGCCATGGTAGGTGCGCCGCGTGCCATAACGTGACGTGAACTCATCGGGGTACACGGCCGGTGAGGCAAAGACGCCGCTCCAGTATTGGGTTGGAGTTGCCGGGCGAACGATGGAAAGGATGGTCTGATTTTCAGGATCGGAGACAGCAGGGTCGATCGTTTCGGGCGGGACGTATAGCTCTTCGCTGTAATAATCGCCCAAGGTGACAAGTACCATTTGTTCAAACGACTGCTTGGTTCCATCAGGGAGCGTCCCTTCTATTAATAGAGGATACACTCCAGGCTCCCGCAGCGCGTGGACTCCCTGCAGTGCCACCTGCTCGCCGTTTACCGGGAAAAAGTTCAGGGGCATATCCACCAGTCTGCCGGAGACAGAAACGCCATCTCGCACCTGCGCCCGGATGACTTCCGTGCTGCCCTGCACCATGGGCAGGGGCTCAATGCTTGCGCCGAGGAAGGCAGAAGGGAGTCCTGTAGCATTAACTGTGCTGTTCGCCGTGGGGGAGTACAGCACATCACCTGGCAGCGTTTCCCAGGTGCCATCCAGTTTGTTAATGGAAGTCAGCGTCCATGGATCGCTATTCTGTTTGACGGCCAGTTCCAGTAGGGATTCGCCCGGCAGCGCGGTCATGCGCGTGTTGAGGGTTGCCTCTTGTTCCTGCGTCGGAATGATCAAGCTAATGCCCACGTAAAGTTCTGTGGGACTAATCAGCCTGTTCAGTTTTTTTAATTGCTCATCCGAAACCTGTGTGCGCCGGCTCAGGCTGCGGAGTGAATCACCGAAGGGAATGATCTCCGTCTCCAGAATACCGGTCACGCCTTGGAGTCCGGGAATGACGACCTGCTGCCCCGGCGCTAAAATGTTCGGGTCAAGAGCAGGGTTCGCCGCGAGCAGGTCATTGACCGATAGATTGAAGCGCGAGGCAATGTAGGAAAGCGTATCGCCGGGTTGCACAATGTATACCGGTCCGCTTTCCTGAGCGGATACCGGGGGAGCCGCGATACTGAATAGAATAATGATAAGAACAAAGAGAGAGATGCGCCTAAGCATCCTTAAATTCCACTCCATCGCCAATTTCAAAATCCCTCCAGCGCTCGGGATGGATTTCCAACGCGTATTTTGCAGGCAGTTTGGGGAAGTAGGCAGGCCGCCATGCTTTGGCAATCACTTTATCCACCACCTGCATCGCAGAATCGATCCAGATCACGGACAAGTCGAATGGCACAAAGAACATATGGATAGAAGAGTCGATGCGTGAATCGCGGTTTCCAACGAGGAGCAGCCCCTCGTCCCGAAGGAGGCGAGAGCGGAAGGACAATCCGCGTAGCTGCGTAAAGAATGTGTCACAGTATTTAATACGCAAAGCCCCCTCGATCGGCCTGTTCTTATTTTCGATTGCAATGGTCTTGGGCATATCTGCATTCAAAACAAGGTGTCCTCAGCCGGGTCACCCCGTCAGGTTGTGGATTTGTTGAGGACCTTTTCGACGCTGTTCATTAAATCCTGTGGGCTGAACGGTTTGGCAATGTAGTCATCCACCTTGGCAATGTGCAGACCGAGCACCTTGTCGATGCTCTGTGCCTTGGCCGTCACGACGATGACAGGGATGTTCTTCGTTTTTTCGTCGGCTTTCATTTGCTGGTATACTTCCCAACCATCCATATCTGGCATCATCAGATCCAGAAGCACAAGGTCAGGCCTTTCCTGCCGGATCATCTTCAACCCCTCCACACCGCCGTTCGCACCTTTTACTTCAAACCCACGCCGACCCAGGATGAGTCGTATCAGGTCGATCATTTCCGGTTCGTCTTCGATGCATAAAATGCATTTCAAATTCGCATTCATAATGTCACCTGTTTGAAGTTTACCACAAGCACAGCAGTCCTGTGGATAAGCGTAGCGGCAGTGCAGATAAATCAATCACAATGAAGATCATCACCTGGAATGTAAATGGTTTGCGTGCTTCTCTTAATAAAGGTTCGTTGAAGTGGGCATGGGATCAGCAGCCCGATATTTTATGCCTGCAAGAGATCAAGGTTCGTCCAGAACAACTCAAAGATGAACAGCGCAGCTTCCCTGGCTATGAGGTCATTTGGAATCCTGCGGAACGGTTGGGCTACAGTGGTGTAGCCACTTTCTTGCAAAATCCGTGCCTGGAATGCCGGTTGGGGCTAAATGCGCCTCTCTTCGATGTGGAAGGACGCGTCGTTGCCACGCTTCACCCGGGATTCCGTTTATTCAATGTGTACTTCCCAAGCGGCCAGCGCGGCCGCGATCGTGTGGCCTATAAACTGGACTTCTATGCCCATCTGCTGGCTCTGTGTGATCGATTTCATGCCAATGGCGAGAATTTGATCGTTAACGGGGACTTCAATACGGCCCACATGCCGATCGACTTGAAAAATCCGAAGCAAAACCAGAGGACGTCGGGATTCCTCCCCGAAGAGCGGGCCTGGGTGCAGAAATTCCTCGACCATGGATTTGTGGATATCTATCGCCATCTATATCCCGACCGCATCCAATATACCTGGTGGAGGCAGGCTGGATCGGCACGCGCCCGGGGCGTCGGGTGGCGCCTGGACTATTTTCTGGTCTCGCAAGCCCTGGTGCCCCTTGTGAAGGATGTAATCATCCATGAAGAGGTGCTCGGCTCCGATCATTGCCCCGTGGAGCTGATCCTTGGGTAAGGGATGGGCAATATTCTGCGTCCAGACCTGCAACTACACATGCCTGATTTTTGCCTTGCTGGGCAATTCATAGCAAAACACGGGCGGTGCCAGGGGAATCCTGCGTCTGGCAGATCCCGCGTGCTCTCATCGACAAGCTCAGCACAAGCGTGGCGAGGCTTTTTGCAGGAAAACAGGTATATTAGAGAAATATATAAGATTTTCTAACGGTCTATTCTTGCGATGCTCATGTTGGTATAATCCTCATCGGAATTATGATTTGGAGGCAGAGTGAATCCTAGAAACCAATCGTTTGTTGTAACATTATTGTTAATTATTGCCGCAGTCGCCATGGTGGTGATGGCTGTTCAGCGGGAGTCTGGCTCGGAAGAGTCGCTGACGATCAATGAGATTGCGCGTGATATCAAGGCCGGCAAAGTGGCCCGGGTGGTGATCGAAGACAACGACTCCCTGCGCGTCATCTATAACGATGGCGATGTGGATGGAGTTGAATCTTACAAAGAAACCGATTCCACGCTGGTAGCGCAACTTTTAGCGCTTGGCGTGACACCAGAGCAGCTTTCCCCTGAGAGCGTAACAATTGAAGTGAAACCACCTTCACAGTGGGCCGGCATTGTAAGCGGCGCGCTGTATATCCTGCCGGTTCTATTCATGGCGGGTGTTTTATGGTTTATTTTCCGGCAGGCACAGGGCAGCAACAATGCGGCCATGTCCTTCGGAAAGTCCCGCGCCCGCATGTTCAGCGGCGAGCACCCCACGGTGACATTCCAGGATGTCGCCGGTGTGGAAGAATCCAAGCAGGAGCTGGCAGAGGTCGTTGAGTTCCTGAAGGAACCGCAGAAGTTCATTCAACTGGGTGCACGCATCCCCAAAGGCGTGCTCCTGGTAGGTCCTCCGGGCACAGGCAAGACGCTTCTGGCGAAAGCCGTTTCCGGAGAGGCGGGTGTTCCCTTCTTCTCGATCTCCGGCTCGGAATTCGTAGAAATGTTCGTCGGTGTGGGCGCGAGCCGCGTGCGTGACCTGTTCGACCAGGCCAAGCGCCATTCTCCCTGTATCGTCTTCGTGGATGAAATTGATGCGGTCGGTCGTCAGCGTGGGGCGGGTCTGGGCGGTTCCCATGATGAGCGTGAGCAGACCCTCAACCAGATGCTGGTGGAGATGGATGGTTTCGATACCGACACCAACATCATCATCATCGCCGCCACCAACCGGCCAGACATTCTCGATCCGGCGCTTCTGCGCCCCGGTCGTTTTGACCGCCGCGTCACGCTTGACCGTCCTGATATGAAGGGACGCGAAGCGATCCTGAAAGTCCATGTTAAAGGCAAGCCATTGGAACCGAGTGTAGATCTGGCTTCTCTGGCTCGTGGTACACCGGGCTTTGTGGGCGCTGATCTGGAAAACCTCGTGAATGAAGGCGCCATCCTGGCGGCCCGTCGCAACAAGAAGTCCATCGGGCAGCAGGATCTGGAAGAAGCGATCGAGCGCGTCGTGATGGGACCCGAGCGCAAATCTCGTTTGATCTCAGATGAAGAGAAACGGATCATTGCCTACCATGAAGCCGGTCACGCAGTGGTGATGAACGCCATCCCTGAAGCGGATCCCGTCCAGAAGATCACTATCGTCGGCCGCGGGCAGGCGGGTGGTCTCACCTGGTACCGTCCGGAAGATGATCGTATCCTGACCTCTCGCAAGAAAATGATCGCATCGCTGGCCGGATTACTGGGCGGCCGCGTGGCTGAAGAGCTGGTATTTGACGACATCACCTCTGGCGCATCCAACGACATCGAGCGTGTCACCCAGGTGGCGCGTATGATGGTGACACGCATGGGTATGTCCAACGAAATGGGCTTGATGACCTACGGTCAAAAAGAAGAGTTGATCTTCCTCGGTCGTGAGATTTCTGAACAGCGTGATTACTCAGAGGCCGTTGCTGAGCGCATCGATGCGGAAGTCCGCCGGATGGTCGATGATGCCTACAAGCTCACCAAGAAGCTGCTCACCAAGTATCGTGACCGGCTGGATGCGGTGGCGCAGAAGCTTCTCGAAGTGGAAACACTCACTCGTGAAGAATTCGAAGCGATCTTCCCGCCGCCTGCTCCGAAGAAGAGCGGCACGCCTCAAGTCATCAGCATGGGCGCGTGAAAGGTAGACAAAGTAGATACGTAGTGAAGGGCCTTCCCATTCGGGAAGGCCCTTTTTATTTGAGGTGTATTTGCGTGCCTGTTTTCGTGTCTACCTCAGTTAACTGATTCCTTATGCTGCCGTATCAGTTCACGTCGCAGTATCTTTCCCACGGTGGTCTTTGGTAACTCATTCCTGAACTCGTAATGGGAGGGGACTTTATACGGCGCAAGGTGTTCCTTGCAGTGCGCCCTGAGCTCCTCCACCGTGAGTGTTTCGCCAGGCTTGACCACAATCCAGGCCTTGACCGTCTCGCCGCGGTTCGGGTCTGGGATGCCGCCCACACCAACCTCCAGCACTTTGGGATGGGTGGCGATCGCTTCCTCCACCTCGCGCGGCCACACCTGGAAGCCGCCTGGCTTGATCAACTCTTTCTTGCGGTCGACAATATAGAAGTAGCCATCCTCATCCATGCGCGCAATGTCGCCGGTGAACAGCCAGGTCTTGCCGTCCTTTAGCTGGCGTAAGGTGTTGGCTGTCTCTGTGGGCATATTGTGATAGCCTTTCATCACTTGCGGACCATGGATTGCGATCTCGCCGATCTCACCCTGTGGCATTTCCGTTTCCCCATCATCCAGGCTGATAATCTTTACTTCCACGTTTGGCAGGGGCATTCCGATGGAGCCGGTCTTGTTCACACCCAGAAGAGGATTGCAGTGCGTGGCGGTTGGTGCTTCTGAAAGACCATAGCCTTCAAACACCCTGCCACCGGTCAGCTTCTCAAACTGCTCCTTGGTCTCGCGCATCAGGGGCGCAGAGCCGGAAATACAAGCTTTGATGGAAGAAAGGTCATATTTTCCGGCTTTCACATCCGGGTGGTTGTTGATTCCATTGTAGAGCAGCGGCACGCCGGGGAAAATGGTTGTTTTATATTTGCTGATGTTTTCAAGCACGTCTTTCAAATCCCGCGCGTTGGGAACCATGACCATGGTCGCACCCAGTGTCATGGCCAGACTCATGCCTGCCACCATTCCATACACATGGAACAGCGGAATGCCCATCAGAAAAATCTCCTCTCCCTCTACACAACTCACAAACCAGGCCTTCATTTGCATTGTGTTCGCAACAACATTACGGTGAAGGGCAATAGCGCCTTTCGGAACACCGGTGGTCCCACCGGAATACTGGAACAACGCCGTGTCGTCCGCCAAGACTTCCACCTTGGGCCGTGGCGAATTCTCGTGTTTCTGGAGCAGATCTTTCATCCATAGATCGCCCGGCTCCAGCGCATCCAGGCGATGGCCTTCCTTTTTTTCCTTCAACAATGTGAACAGGACACTCATCACAGGCGACAATGCCTCTTTAATATTGGAGACAATGATACGTTTGAGCTTGGAGCGCTGGCGCACATTTTTGAGAACACCGTAGAAGCGTGTCAGGGTGAACATAGTCTCGATGTTCGCGTCGTTGACGGGCGTGATCACCTCATCCGGCGGATAGGTCGGGTTGACGGCCACTACCACGCCACCGGCTTTGAGAATTCCAAAATACGAAATCACGAACTGTGGCGTGTTCGGCATGAAGATCCCCACCCGGTCGCCCTTCTTCACGCCCATCTCCACAAGGGCGGCGGCCATGTGATCGGTGAGAGCGTTCATCTCTTTATAAGAAATGACCGCGCCCTTGAAGATCGTACAGGCGCGGTCAGGATATTTTCGCGCCGCTTCTTCTAAAAAATAAAATAATGGCGCTTCAGGATATTCGATTGTGTGTGGCACCCCCTTATCATAATGAGCTAACCACGGATGATCGTTCATGATGCCTCCTCTCTATTGGTTATTTTCAGTATATACAAGGAAGAATCAAAAGTCAACCAACCATCGGTTGTGTTTTGTTTCACGACACTCCAGTCTGCTCTAGCCGCCGTCCGCGGCGGCGCATTGCTACAATACTTTAAGTATATAAGACTCAATCGCTTCAACAACCCCCTCTTCGACTCGAAACCACTTGATATGTGGATCCGATTCCTTGAACCAATTCGCCTGCCTGCGGACGAAAATGCGCGTGATGCGTCTCATCTCTGCCCTGGCCTGTTCCTCGCTTAACTCGCCATTGATGACCCGTACACACTCCCGATATCCAATCGCGGACATGGTGGGTAGGGAAGGAGAATAACCTTTCGCTAACAAGTCTTTTACTTCCTCCAGGAACCCGTTGGCGAACATCGCATCAATTCGTTGATCGACGCGTGCATACAATTCCGTGCGCGGACGTGTTAATCCAATTGTGATGAGATGATAAGGCGACTCGCTTTGTCCGCGTTGCTCGGAGAATCGTTTCCCTGTGGTCATGATGACTTCTAGCGCGCGGATCGTCCTTCGATAATTGCGCGGGTCGATTTTGTCCGCCGCGTCCGGGTCGAAGCCTTTGAGCTTATCATGCAGCCAGTCGATCCCTCTTACCTCTTTCATCTTTTCAAGCTCTCCCCTCAACCGCTCATCCGGCTGCACTTCAGGCGGCGTCCAGCCCTCTGTCACGGCGCGAATATACTGTCCCGTGCCGCCCACCAAAAAAGGAATTTTATTTCGGGTGTGAATGTCTGCAATGGACTCGCGCGCTTTCTGCTGGAAGACGGCCAGGCTCAAGATTTGATCGGGATCGGCAATATCAATGAGATGATGTGGTACGCGTGCTTGTTCTTCGGCTGTCGGCTTGGCTGTCCCAATGTCCATGCCGCGGTAGAAAAGACGCGAATCGGCCGAGACAATTTCGCCATTGAGTCTTTCTGCTAGCTGAATGGCAAGCTCCGTCTTGCCAACGGCAGTTGGCCCAACGACGAGGATCAGGGAGCGTTTCATTGTTCCATGCATAGGGAAAGAACCTGTTTGGCATTATACACGCTTGGTTTTTGCCGTATAATTCCAACATCTCTCCTTGGAGAGGTCCCCTCATCCCAGACCCCAAATGTAGCGTTTTTATCTGCCATGCCAGAAGACGGCGAAATGGATCCTATATTTTATGAGTTCAAAATTTATTCTTTCAAATGATGTCAAATCCCAGTTCGAGAAAGCTTTGCTCAAGTCTGCAGAGGCGCAGCATACAGAGACTGAGCAGCTTCTGCTTGAGCTCATCAGAGAGGCCAGCCAGGACGCGGATCGTTACTTCCTGTACTTGTATTATGGTGAGTTCCTGATGGAGAGGGGCAGGTGGGAAGACTCGAGAGATTTTCTCATGCGCAGCGCACAGATCGCTCTCAACCGCAAAGATCATCGCGGGCTGGCATTTTCACACGAACGACTTGGAGATTTGTCGGCTGGCGAGGGGAACTGGTTCGGCACACTGCACCACTACCGGTATGCCCTCCGAATGGGTGGCTCTTTTCTTGATGGTTCCGCTGTAGAGATGCTTGAAGCCAAGGCAAGTGCCGCGCGAAGCACGCTACATAATACGGTTCTCTCTTCGAATGCAACCATCATTCCATTAGACAGGGAATATGTATCGGGAAATATGGCTGTTTCTTTTGTGCATCGTGATATTTTTCTGAAGAACTACTTCGCTCGCTGCCTGGAATGCAATTTCTGCCATGACTGGTGCTGCTCCTTCGGTGCGGACGTTGATATCCAAAATGTGGAAAGGATTCAGCAGCACAGGGAAGAAATTTTGCCGTTCATCCGGCCATCAGAGGTGGAGTGGTTCGAGGCGGAATACACATATTATGAAGAGTATGCTGGGAATCTATACACAAGGATCAATCCCCAGGGCCCGCGCTGCGTGTTTATCAGCAAAGACCAGCGCGGATGCGGATTGCACAGGTATGCCATCAGCAAGCAAATGGACTACCACGAGATCAAGCCACTCGTCTGTATTCTTTTTCCACTCAGCTTTGAGGAAGGGATTTTATCCCTCGCCTCAGAACTGGATGATGATTCCCTGATCTGTTCCGGCTCGGGGGACTCTTCTTACCGGTCCCTGCGGAATGAAGTGGAATACTATTTTGGGCGGGAATTGGTTGAAGAATTGGATAGGATAGAGAAGAAAGTGTTGGTGGAACGGTAAAGTTCTTATAAGAGCTCAGTCGCAGAATTAAGAGAGCAACTACTTTAGATCGCATTCTCAAAATGAGTGATC
Organism: Anaerolineales bacterium; assembly: GCA_035463255.1. Lineage (GTDB taxonomy): Bacteria > Chloroflexota > Anaerolineae > Anaerolineales > Villigracilaceae > Defluviilinea. The sequence continues at coordinate 35,935 of DATHTL010000073.1, forward strand.
TTTGGCTCCAGCCCCACCCTTCCTTCTACCGCGATCACATCGATCTGCCAGTGATCGATTTCACCTTGTGCCGCATAGTGTTCAGCACACGCCAGCATGTGTTCGCGCTTTCGCGCTGTGATATTTTGCTCCGGGAAAAAGTTTTTGCTTGAAGTAAGGGTTTTTACTTCAACAAAGATCGTAATATCGCCTTGTTTTGTGACGATATCGATTTCCCCATATGGCGTTCGTGCATTACGGGCTAGAATCTCGTAACCCCGTGCTGCCAGGTACTTCGCGACCGCGTCCTCGCCCCATTTGCCCACACCCTGATTATGCTTCGTCATTTCATGAATTCTTCGAGCACCGTCATGAGACGCTCGTCAAAGCTTTTCTTGAGCGGCTTGGTGCTCTGGGTGAGACGGGTATAGTGCGTGAGCAGGATGTTTGTGGTCCGCTCGATATCATATTGTTTTGAAGCTTCGCACGCCGCAACTCCCATTTCCTTTCGCAGGCTGGGATACAGGCAGAGATATGTTAACTTGGCAGTAAAGGCGGCCACATCCTCCGTGGAGAGGAATCCCGTTTTCCCGTCCTCTACGATGTCACTTGTCCCGGGCGAGTGGATGCCCATGATCGGGAGTCCCGCGCCCATGGCCTCCACGGTGGACATTCCAAACGTCTCGGACACAGAGGTGGTGACGAAAATGTCGCCCATCGCCAGGTAGGAGGGGATGTCCTCGTAGGCGATCATACCGGTGCTGTGAACGCGGTTCGCGATCCCAAGCTGAGTGATCAGCTCCTGAACTTCTTCTTCGAACTGTTTCTTTCCGCCGCCTACAATGAGTAGATACAGGTTGGGGATGAGTTGGGCGATCCCCGCAAAAGACTGCAGCAGGAAATTGATGTTTTTCTCGGGCGCGACCCTGCCTGCATAGACGAGCAGAATATCATGGTCGGTGAAACCAAACTGAGAGCGAGGAAACGGCTTTGCATTGTGGAACTTGCGCAGGTCCACGCCATTGGGGATGACCTCGATGTGGCTCTTAACGTCCAGGTCGCGCAAGATCTTTACCATCCCTGCCGAGGGAGAAATGACCAGATCGACCGACTCGCAGAAGTCGGGTAGATAGGCTTGCAAAAGACTGTGGCTCACTTCGTCAGGCATTAAGGGGAGATATGCCTGGGCCAAGAGGTCATAACGCGAATGATTTGTAAAGACCACCGGGATTCTTGTCGACTTACAGTAGTTCAGCGCGAGCCGCCCGCTGAGAAATGGATGATGCACATGGACAACATCCATGGTTCGAAGCAGCCTCTTCTGCTCGCTCTTGTAGCGCAGGGACAAATAATAGCCGGTGTCTGCCAGAGCCAACCCCGGGCTTCGAAAGACGCGCGGCTCGTCATCCTGGTAATCTTCATCACCAAACGTGAATACATACACCTCATGCCCGGCCTGCTCGAGGAAACGCTTATGCAGATCAATGTAATTTGTAATACCGCTAATGTACGGCTTATAGGTGTCCACCATCATTCCAATGCGCATGAATCAATCGTACAGTCAACCGGGGATTGCTGTCAAGGCGCTGAGCAAATTTGGATGGTTTGAGTCATGATGGTAGAATCGCTTTCCGAGGAGTGAATTTGGTCAAACTGATCTTGCGTAACAAGGAATATGAGGTCAAGCCGGGCATGACGCTGCTCTCTGCACTCCAGAAGATCGACGTGGTGCCCGAATCGGTCATTGCCACGCGGGATGGCGAGATGATCCTAGAAGACGAGATCCTCAGGGACGGGGATGTGGTCAAGCTGATCGCGGTGATCTCCGGAGGTTGAGAAGTACGGAGTCAACGACTCCAGTCGTTGGTTTTAGATGCAACGTCCGGAGACGTTGAGTCCTTTGAAGAGAGTTTTTATGAAATGTAAAAAGTGCGGAGGGAAAGCCTCGGTCAATATGCGCCAGCACAAACTGGCTCTGTGCAAGGAACATTACCTGGAATGGGTGCCTGAGCAGACCGAGCGCTTTATTAAGAAATATGAAATGTTCACAAGGGATGAGAAAGTCCTGGTCGCCGTTTCGGGCGGCAAGGACTCGTTAGCGCTGTGGGATATTCTTTCTCGTCTCGGATATCAGGCGGATGGGCTTTACCTCGGTCTGGGCATCGACGGCGGCATTGACTATTCTCATGAGTCACAGCGGCTTACCGAGAAATTTGCGAACGAGCGCGGCATGAAGCTTCACGTTGTGGATATCGAAAAAGAATATGGGCAGCCTATCCCTGTGCTGTCAGAAATTTCTCATCGCGGCCATGGCAAGCCGTGCGCGGTGTGCGGATTGGCTAAACGTCACGAGATGAACCGCATCGCGCGGGACCTTGGGTATGATGTGCTTGCGACCGGCCACAACCTCGACGACGAGGCCGCTGTGCTATTCGGCAACACGTTGTCCTGGTCGAGTGAATATTTGCTACGCCAGGGACCGGTCCTTCCCGCCTCGGATGGGCTGGCGCGCAAGGTCAAGCCGTTGTGCCGCTTTTACGAGCGCGAGATGACCGCCTACTCGCTGGCGCGTGGGATCGAATACATTTATGAAGAATGTCCCTATGCTGAAGGATCGCAATCTATCTATTACAAAGAGCTGCTCAATCAGCTTGAAACCACTCGCCCGGGCGCAAAACTGACTTTTTATTTGCGATTTCTGGAAGCGCGTAAACGCGGGGATCTGTTTATAGAAAAAAATCCGGAACGCGCCCATCTGCATGCC
>DATHTL010000074.1:0-18280 GCA_035463255.1 Anaerolineales bacterium
GAACCCGCGCCATGGCAGCCCGCGAGAAAGGATTAGAGCCTCTCGCGGACATGATCATCGCACAGCCTGCAGAGGGATTCCCCGAAAAGATTGCCGAGCAGTTCCTCAATGATCAAGTGACAGAAGTTGCTGAAGCGCTGCAGGGCGCGCGCGATATCGTGGCAGAACGAATCAGCGAGCATGCCAACGTCCGAGCGGCCGTCCGCGAGAAGGCCCTGAAGTTTTCCAAGATCCGTGCCGAAAAAATAAAAGATGCCGTGGATGAAAAGGGCGTCTACCAATCGTATTATGAATTCGAATGCCGTGTCGACCGCCTGCAGCCACATCAAACGCTCGCCATTGCGCGCGGCGAAAAGGAAAGCATCCTGCGCGTGCATGTCGACGTGCCCGAGCGAGACTGGCTGGATGCCATCCAGGCGGAATTCGAGCAAGATATCCTGTCTCCATTTGCCGATCAGCTGGCGTTGGCCATCCGGGATTCTGCCGAACGGCTATTGCTGCCTGCCATTGAGCGTGACGTCCGCCGGGAGAAAAGCGAAAGCGCGGATAGCCACGCGATCCAGGTCTTTGCCAACAACCTGCGAGCGCTCCTCGGCCAGCCGCCGCTTGCCCATCACATTATCCTGGGTATCGATCCCGGTTTCCGCACCGGCTGTAAACTTGCTGTTGTGGATGTAACCGGCAAGCTGCTCGATACAGGCACGATCTATCCCCATGAACCCAGGAATGAATGGAAGGGTGCACTCGACATTCTTCGGGAAATGGTCAACCGGCATCATGTCACTCTCGTCAGTATCGGGAATGGAACGGCTTCGCGTGAAACGGAGAAACTCGTCGCCGAGTTGACCCGCAACACGCCGCTGACCAAATATCTGATCGTCAACGAAGCCGGTGCATCTGTGTATTCCGCTTCTGCCCTGGCGCGTCAGGAATTTCCTGATCTGGATGTTTCCATTCGCGGCGCGGTTTCCATTGCACGCCGCGCCCAGGATCCGCTCGCCGAACTGGTCAAGATCGACCCCAAATCCATCGGTGTGGGGCTCTACCAGCATGATGTCGATCAAGGCTCGCTCGCCCACGCTCTCGACGGCGTGGTGGAAAGTGTCGTCAACCAGGTGGGTGTGGACGTGAACACCGCCAGCCCGGCTCTGCTCACCCACGTCGCCGGGATTGGTCCCAAGCTTGCTGAAAACATCGTTGCTTATCGCGATGCCAATGGACCCTTCAAATCACGACCTGCTCTGCGCAAAGTGACCGGTCTGGGGCCCAAAGCCTTCGAGCAGGCAGCCGGCTTTATGCGGATCCAGGATGGGACGAATCCTCTGGATGCCTCTGCCATCCACCCCGAATCTTATAGGATCGCGGAAGCTGTCCTCATGCTCGCGGGACTCGCTGAGCGTGCTGACTCGCCACTCAGCGCGCGAAAATCCGCCATTGATGCCCTGACCGCTAAAACAGCTATCGAGAAACTAGCCGAACAACTGAAATGTGGTGTGCCAACCCTCAAAGATATTCTCGAGCAACTGGTCCGCCCGGGTAGGGACCCGCGTACGAATGCGCCCTTACCTATCCTTCGTTCGGATGTGCTCAGGGTTGAGGATCTGGTCACCGGTATGCAGCTCAAAGGGACGGTCCGCAACGTAGTAGACTTCGGGGCCTTCGTTGACATTGGCGTCAAGCAGGATGGCTTGCTTCACCGTACACAGATCCCAACCGGCACAGTCCTGAAAGTAGGCGATGTCATCGATGTGGAAATTCTGAAAATCGAGAGCGAACGCGGTCGCATCGGATTGGGTTGGGTCAATTAATAGATCATTGCAGGGAGTAGATAACAATGGACTATTCAGAACTGATTGCTGCCCGCTACAGTGTGAGAGCCTATCGCCCGGACCCGGTTGAAGAGGAGAAATTACAATGCATACTCGAAGCGGCTCGCCTGGCACCGACCGCGGCAAACCGGCAGCCCATTCAACTGATCGTATTGCACACAGCTGGACGCGAGGCAGAAATCGGGCGTATTTACCACCGTCCCTGGTTCGTTCAGGCCCCATTGGTGATTGCGGTCTGTGCGATCTCCTCTCAAGCCTGGGTGCGTGAGAGCGATCATTTCAATGCCCGCCTAATCGATGCTGCGATCGTGACCGATCACCTGATCCTAGCGGCAGCGAACCTAGGGTTGGGAACGTGCTGGATCGCAGCTTTTGATGTAGAGGCGGCACGTAATGTGCTGGGCTTACCGGCCGAAGTGGAACCGGTAATCTTCACACCGCTTGGCTATCCAGGGGACTTGCCCGGCTCCAAAATCCGTAAGCCATTGGCTGACCTGGTGCGATATGAGCATTGGTGAGATGAGTACAGGCTTCCTAAAGGATAGCGCGCTAGAAGGACAGGTAACTCTATAAGATGCGGCCGGTAGCCGTCTGCTAAAATTTCCACTTAGCAAGCTATGAAATAGTAGAGTATTTGCTTATTGAGGGATATGATGAATACGAACGTAGCATACAGTAGAGAACGATTCGCGTACGTGCTCATTGAGCGAAATGATATCATCACCGTATAGAAACAAATTAGATATATAGGTTGATAGACCGGCAGGCTGATTGCTTGGAGGTGAAGATCAGCGCGACCTGCAGCAGCTTTGACGCTTGAAGATAGCTGTATGCAAGCTAAAGTTTGGTTGAGCTCAATCTCCGCGCTGACTTTGCTCAGCTCAATTGAGTGTTTGCAAATTAGCCAGCTTATCAAAGCTAGATTTCAAACTTGGATACAGGTCTTTATACACACTAAAATAGCTTTGATAGACAGTGCTGACGGCTTGCTGTGGCTTATCTACTGTTCGGGTTTGAATGAGGCAGGCAACTTCATTTACGGAAGTCCACATTCCGACCTCCACTCCCGCCACAATCGCTGCGCCAATGGCCCCTGCATCCTCACTGTAATTCAGCGTGGTCACTGGGCAGGCAAAGACATCTGCCAGGATCTGCCGCCAAACGGCACTGCTGGACCCACCTCCGGACGCATGGACACGTTCCGGACTAATACCAGCCTGCAAAATCAAATTGAGCACATCGCGCAAACTAAAGGAAACTCCCTCGATCACAGAGCGGATGATATCTGCCTTAGCTGTATGGAGACCCAATCCAATGAATACGCCGCGGGCATTGGCATCCGCGTGCGGAGCTCGCTCACCCTGCAAATACGGAAGAAAGATCAAGCCATTGGATCCAGCCGGAGAGGTTGCTGCTTCCTGGCTAAGCAATTCATAAGCACTCGCGCGCAATTCTTTTGCCATAGCGGATTCTAGTCCGCCGAGCGTATCGCGGAACCAACGCAATGAACTTCCAGCGGACAAGGTTACACCCATGCCGACCCATTTTTCGGGTAACACATGACAGAAGACCTGGAGTCGTGCGCCGGGGTTATCGATTGGCTTTGGCAAGCTGACGGATACATTGCCGCCCGTGCCAATGACTAGTAGGACCACGTTCTCATCGATGGCGCCTCCACCGATCGTCTGCATCACCGCATCGCCACCACCGGCAATTACGAGCGTGCCAACGGCCAGCCCGGTTTCGACGGCAACAGCTTCGCCGATCTGACCGACAACTTCACAGGATTCATAAGGGTGTGGGAACCAATCTTCCGATAGGTCCAAAAGCTCTAGTAATCTGCTGGACCATTTCCGGTCTCGTACATCAAAGAGTCCAGTTCCAGATGCATCTGAGACATCAGTCGCCACCCGGCCAGTGAGGCGATAACGGATGTAGTCTTTCGGTAAGCAAAAACGGTGCATCCGCCGATAATGTTCTGGTTCGTTCTCCCGAACCCAGAGAATCTTGCCCCCGGTATAACCGGAAAGCATGGGGTTGTTTGTGTAATTCAAAAGCCCTTCAACTCCCCCGACCTGTTGATAGATCTGGGCGCATTGCGGCGCGCTGCGCTGGTCATTCCAGAGGATGGCAGGCCGAACTGGTTCGTTGGCTGAATCAAGCATGACGAGTCCATGCATCTGCCCGCTCAATCCGATAGCACGTATATCATTTACTGAACGGCCCATAGCTTTCAACTGGGTAGTCACCTTATACAGTGACTCGCGAACAGTGGCCCACCAGGTCTGTGGATCCTGTTCTGCCCAGCCTGCACAGGGTGTATTGACCGGATATTCCACCGCATCCTTGACGACCAGACGTAGCTGCGAATCGACAACGACTGTTTTACAGGTAGTGGTGCCCAAATCAATTGCCAGGATGAGAGGTTCGGTGCTCATGGACAGTATTCCTTTGTGTGGAAAAGTTGATTTAGATTTTTTGACAGGATTTGCGGATGATCAGGCTATCGCGCAGAACGATACGCTGTGGCGGTTCCCGCCGGCCTTCGATTAGATCCATCAATAGCTGCATGGCATTGCGCCCAATCTCATAGCCAGGTTGAGCGATGGTCGTTAGTGATATGAAAGAAGCAAAGGGAATATCGTCATAACCAATGATAGACACATCTTGGGGGATTGAGCAGCCCGCATCTTCAAGAGCACGCCAGGCGCCAAATGCCATGGAGTCATTGGAGGCGAAGATGGCAGTGAAGTGATGTTTGCTTTCCAGCAATCTCTTGGTTTCACGTAAACCGCTCTTCAGGGAAGTGTCACCCTGTAGGATCAGATCCGGATTTGGTTCCAATCCGAACTCGGCCATTCCCCGTTTGAAACCCGCAAAACGGGTCACAGAGGTGCTCAAATGTGGCAAACCCGAGATGAAAGCAATATCGCGATGTCCCAGGTTCAAGAGATAGGTTGTCGCCTGATATGCGCCTTCTTCATTGTTTGAGGTCACGGCACAGATGTTATCGATATTGATTTCGCGATCCAGAAACACGATGGGAAATCGGCTTTCGACCAGCTCAACCAGAGCCGGGTCGGGAGTTTCAGAGAAGGGTATGTGGATGAGTCCGTCGAGTCCAATCTGTTGTAAGCTTTGGATGTGCTCCGACTCGGTGTCGCGATGCATGTTGGCATTCAGCAAGACAACCGCCTTCCCCTGGATTCGGGCAACACTGGCGATGGCCTTGATCAACAGCGAAAAATAGGGATTCGTAATATCGGGGATGAGCAGGCCGATGCGATTCGTAATTCCATTGCGATTACGGGTCTTCGGCTCATAGTTGAGCTCCTTAATGGCCTGTTCGACTGCCTGGCGAATGTCTGGCCGAACGGACGGATCGTTATTGATGACGCGAGAAACGGAAGCGATGGAAACGTTGGCCTTGTCCGCCAGATCCTTGATAGTGATACTTTTTTTACGCTGTTTGATCATTTCCTTGTATCCTAGGGCAGGAGATTAGCCTCCAATATACCCTCTCTTCTTAGATTACACATACTTTTTATAGTCATTCACCAGCAAATAGACCGGCTCTTCATCTTCGATGATGGAAGGAAAACGTGGCGATCCGCCGATGAAGTGATTGTCGGTGCTGTCATCGTTGACTGTGCTCACCTCACCTACCAGAACACGACCTTTGCCTGGTTCCCCATAAAACATATGAAGCATACCTGGTTCCAGAAAGATACTTTCACCGGGAGTCAGAATCACTTTTCCACCGGCAGGAATAGTCACCGGAAGGCCGTCGATCTTGACAGTGACATCTCGATCGGTTGGGTTAAATTTCTCATCCGCCTGAAACAACTCAATCACCAGATTGCCTCCACCGCGATTAATGATATCTTCGAATTTGAGATAGTGGGTATGCAGTGGAGTAACCTGATTTTCTCCTACGACGATGATCTTCTCGCAGTAAGTTTTCTTTGATTGGTTAACAATCCCATTTCGCAGATTGAAATTGATGAGTCCCACCTTTTCAAAGTCCTCGCTGCCAAAGTCGGTGATATCCCAACCCAGGCCACACTCAATGATTTCTGCCGCATATTGGCACTTGCCCTTCCAATCAGAGGCTGCCCAGCAAGCCCACCTGGGCAAATAAAACTGCATTGTATGAAAGAACTCAATGGTTTCAAGGACGATTTTGTTTATCTCACTGCGTTTCATAGCCATGCTCCATAGTCGAGGAATGATTGAGGCAACTATTTGCATTATGTACCTAATTGAGCCGTATGTCAAGTAATTTCTGATGAATGTCAGAAAATTTTCAGTAATTTTTCTGGAATTATTAGAAATTACAGAAAACATATTGACATTGATTTCTAGTTAAGGTATAAAAACTATATCACCTGTACCAAAGTTCACAAAAAGGAATAACAAGGTGTATCGTATTACAACCAGCAAAACAGCTTTGGACGAATTTCATCATGGTAGAGAAATCGAGCAGTTAAAGCTGGCTGCGATTGTCCACCGCAGAAAGCTCCTTGAGCTGGGACATCGGCTTCAGATCCGGCTACACTACGGCGCTACAATGAGCTCGGTGGAGATCCTTTCCCTGCTCTACCTGCGATGGATGCAGATCGATCCGCAAAACACCACCTGGCCAGAACGCGATCGCTTTGTCCTGTCCAAAGGACATGCAGCCCCTGCGCTGTATGTTGCGCTATGGATGAGCGGTTTCTTCCCCGAACGCGAATTTGACAATTTCCGACGCCTGCACAGTATTCTGCAGGGCCACCCGGACCGCAACAAGACACCCGGTGTTGAATGCACCACGGGCTCTCTGGGACAGGGCTTTCCAACCGCCTGCGGGATGGCTCTGGGTGCGGCGATAGACAATGCACAGTACCGTGTTTATACATTGATCAGCGATGGCGAATGCAATGAGGGGTCAACCTGGGAAGCGGCGCTGATCGCGGCCAACCAAAAGCTGGACCGGCTGACTGTTCTCTTAGACTGGAATAAGAAATCCTCCTACGGGCCCATGGCGGGCCGCAATGATGTGGAACCATTGGCAGAAAAATGGCGGTCTTTCGGATGGGCTGTGTTTGAGTGCGATGGGCACGATTACATTTCTCTGTCCAATGCACTTGCGTCAGCCCATCAGATCAGCGGACGTCCATCGATTCTGCTCTGCCAGACAGTCAAAGGCAAGGGCATTCCATACGCGGAAAATAACCCCACACGTTCTAACTTTGCCCTGACCGAAGATCAATATCTGGAAGCGATGGCTTATTTGGAAACCCAGGAGAAAGCGCTGCAATATGAACCAGCCAGCTGAAGATATTACCTCCGCCTTTGGCGACGCGCTGGTCGAAGTGGGTCGCGCCTATTCGAATGTAGTTGTGCTTGACTCTGACATTGCTGACTCCTGCCGCACGGAACCTTTTAAGCAGGAATTCCCAGAGCGCTCATTCGACCTGGGTGTTGCCGAGCAGAGTCTGCCGACCTTTGCCGCGGGGCTGGCACTGGTCGGAAAGATCCCCTTCTATAACAGCTTCGCAGCATTCTCGGTAACTCGCGGCGTAGACATGATCCGCCAGTCCATTGCCTATAACCGGGCAAACGTCAAGATCGTTGGGCATGCAGCAGGACAGTCGATGGGGTATACAGGCCCAAGCCACCACACTGTGGAGGACTTTTCCGTATTACGTGCCATTCCGCGCCTCACCATTCTGAATCCATGTGATGCAGTAGAAGCCCGACAGATGGTCTGGCGAATGGCAGAGTACAACGGACCCGTTTATCTACGTTTAGTCCGCATGGCGGTTCCCAACCCCCATGGGCCAGATTACCGGTTCGAGATTGGCAAGACCGAGCTTCTACGAGAGGGAAATGATATTTCCATCTTTGTCACTGGTGACCTGGTTACGCTGGCGTTAGAACTTCATGAGCGGCTCGCTGAAGAAGGCATCAGCGCTCAGGTAGTCAACGTCCCTACTATCAAGCCTCTTGCTGCTGAGGAGATTACTCGCCATGGAAAACAAACCCGAGCAGCTCTAACGATCGAAGATCACAATATCTTTGGCGGACTTGGATCGGCTGTGGCGGAAATTTATGCCGAAAACTTGCAGAAACCGCTGCGCCGCCTCGGAATTCCAGATACCTTTACGGAATCAGATGAAGGTCCGGTTTTGCGCAATGCCTATGGACTCAGCCTGGCAGACGCAATGACAAAAGTGCAAGCCCTTCTGTGTTCGAACTAGACTACACTGGTCATAATTAAGGGCAATCGAAAGGAGGCATCACCCGCACATACTCCCAAGGCACCTTACTACACCGATCCCAAATTTTTCAATAATCCCCGGAGGACGAACATGAAGAAGTATGTGACCATTTTGATTGCCCTGCTCTTAGTAGCAGTCCCGATCCTAACCAGCTGCTCACCTGCAGCTGAGGTAACACAAGCTCCTGCTGCTGACGATACGATTACTGTCGGCATTGTGCTGAAATCCTTCTCCAATCCATTTTGGATGATGGCCAAGACTGCCGCCGAGAAAAAAGCGGCTGAATTGGGTGTAGAAGTTGTAATCCTCGGCACGACAGAAGAGGGCGATTACAACCAGCAGGTCGCACACATTGAAGATCTGACCACACGCGGCGTAGACGTCATTGTGGTCGTTCCAGCCGAAGCCTCGGCGCTGGTCCCGGCAGTGGAAGCCGCCGTGGAAGCTGGCATCCCGGTTATCAACCTGGACTCCCCGATCGAGACTGATAAGGTTTCCGCCTTCATCGGCTCGGACAATGTTGAGGGTGGCCGGATGGCAGGTAACTTCATCGCCGAGCAGTTGGGTGGCAAAGGCAAGGTCGCGGTCATGCGCGGGCGTTTGGGCAATCCGGTGGAGACCCAGCGCTATGAAGGCTTCATGGAAGCTGTAAAAGCCTTCCCCGATATTGAAGTTGTTGCCGAAGGCGTCGCGAACTGGGAAGCCGATCAGGGCTACACCGTCATGGAAGATTTCCTGACCGCTCATCCTGAGATTCAGGCTGTGTTCGCCGAAGCCGACCGCATGGCACTGGGCGCATCACAGGCCGCTAAAGCTGCTAATCGCGAAGACATCATCATCGTTGGACTCGACGGCATCGTGGAAGCTCTGGCTGCCGTCAAGTATGGTGACCTGGCCGCTGATGTGGCGCAACGTCCTGACCTGATGGGCGAATACGCAGTGCAATACGGCGCGGAATTGGTCAAGACCGGCAAGATCGAGAAGACCATCACCACCCCGATGACTCTCGCCGTACCTGACAATGTTGATCCGCTCATCGCGAACTGGGAAGCAGTTGGCCTTTCTGCTCCGGCTCCAGAAGGTGAAGAGCCCCAATCGACTGAAGGCGATTACACCATCGGACTCGTGTTGAAATCCTTCTCCAACCCGTTCTGGATGATGACCAAGACTGCCGCTGAGGAGAAGGCAGAAGAATTGGGCGTGGAAGTCATCGTCCTGGGAACCACGGAAGAAGGTGACTACAACCAGCAGGTCGCGCACATCGAAGATCTCACTACACGCGGCGTTGACCTGATCGTGGTTGTTCCGGCCGAAGCCTCGGCGCTGGTCCCGGCTGTGGAAGCCGCCGTGGAAGCCGGTATCCCGGTAATTAACCTGGATTCCCCGATTGAGACAGACAAAGTGATTTCCTACATTGGCTCGGACAACGTTGAAGGCGGCCGTATGGCTGGCAACTTCATCGCTGAACAGTTAGATGGAAAAGGAAAAGTCGGCGTGATTCGTGGCCGCCTGGGCAACCCGGTTGAATTACAGCGCTATGAAGGCTTCATGGAAATCATGGAGAAGTACCCGGATATTGAAGTTGTTGCCGAAGGCGTTGCCAACTGGGAAGCCGATCAGGGCTACACGGTTATGGAAGATTTCCTGACTGCCAATCCCGATATCCAGGCCGTGTTTGCTGAGGCTGATCGGATGGCTCTGGGTGCCTCTCAAGCTGCCGCAGCAGCCGGCGAGGAAGACATCATCATCGTCGGTCTGGATGGCATTGTCGAGGCTTTGCGAGCTGTACAAGATGGCGATCTGGCTGCAGATGTGGCGCAGCGCCCCGATCTGATGGGTGAATTTGCAGTACAGTATGGTCTGGAATATCTGCAGACCGGCAAAATCGAACCTGTTCTGACCACCCCGATGACCCTGGGCGTTCCTGACAATGTTCTACCATTGATCCAAGCTTGGGAAGAGCTGGGTTTCTAAAGAAATAAAAAGGCACTGCCTGCAAACAATTTCAGGTGGTGGCTTTAGGCTAGTAAGGGTGAGTCCACCACTACCAGCACACTGATGAAAACGGGGCGGGCTGCTTAGCGCCCGCCCCAACCAAAAAGCAGAAATGGAGATTGGTAATGGCTATCACAACGAAAGAATACGAAGATGCAAGAGGCCGCGCCCTGGAATATTTCCAAAAAGCCAACATCGCGGTGACTGAAGAAGAAAAATCCAACCTTGAAGTAGCAGACTTTGGGTTGAGTGAACTGGAAAAAATTGGCGTTCAGTTGGTCATGTATGTAAATACTGAACGTGTTTGTGCCAAAGAAGTGATTCTCTTCCCCGGGCAAATTTGCCCACAACACTGTCACCCACAGGTGGGTAGCGAACCCGGCAAAGAAGAAACGTTCCGGTGTCGGTGGGGTCAGGTTTATCTGTATGTTGATGGCCCTGCCACGCCGAATCCCATAGCGCGTGTACCGGCCGGACGTGAACAATACTTTACCGTCTGGCAGCAAGTCATTCTCAATCCTGGCGATCAATTCACCGTGGAAGCCGGTCGGCTGCATTGGTTCCAGGGTGGTCCGGAAGGCGCAGTCCTTTCCGAGTTTTCCACCCCCTCCACAGACGAATTTGACGTTTTTACTGATCCTGAGATCAAGCGTATCCCAGAGATCATAGCTTAGCCGGGTAAATGGCGCCCAGAAAGGATGACTGGCCTTGGCAACACAAACTGAACCCATCTCCCCGGGCAGAATGAAGCAAAAAGAGTTTTCCCTGGCTTCCTTCTTCCGCTTTCTCCTGGATCAGCGATCATTTATCGTCTTGATCGTTTTATGTTTGGTGATCAGTTATCTGATTCCATCCTTTGCAACTACTAAGAATCTACTCAACGTTTTGCGCCAGGTATCCATCACTGGAATTGTCGCAGTTGGCATGACGTTCATCATCATCACCGGCGGAATTGATATCTCGGTGGGTTCGATAGTAGCTCTTAGTGGCGTGGTGGTTGCCTCAGCTTTAAAAATGGGCGTCAGCATACCGGTAGCGATTATTGCAGGGCTGCTGGCTGGATGTGCAGTCGGACTGCTCAATGGTGTGATCATCTCCTATGGACGTGTACTGCCGTTTGTTGCCACACTTGGCACCATGTACCTCATACGCGGCTCGGCTTTGCTGGTTACGAATGGCCAAGCCATGTGGGACCTGCCCAAGAGCTTTCTGCACATTGGAACAGGCTACATCCTTGGCATTCCCATTCCTGTGATCATCACGCTGGTCATCTATCTCTCTGGCCATTTTCTTCTCCGAAACTTCACCTTTGGGCGGTACGTTCTGGCACTTGGGGGCGATGAAGAGTCGGCCCGGTTATGCGGCGTTGCCGTTCGACGAGTAAAACTGTACACGTATGTGCTGGGCGGATTGTTGACCAGCCTGGCTGGCATTGTATTAGCTGCCCGGTTGGGAAGTGGTCAACCCAGTACGGGTGACGGCTATGAATTAACCGCTATTGCCGCTGCAGTCATCGGCGGCAACTCACTTTCGGGCGGGCGCGGTACTGTGCTGGGCACTTTGATTGGTGCTCTCATCCTGGGTGTTGTGAGTAATGCACTGAACCTGTGGGGCGTTGCATCTTTTTGGCAAACAATCATTTCCGGCACGATTGTGCTGATTGCCGTGTTAGCAGACACACTGCGCAAGCGACGGACGCGCTAGGAGGCTCAAGATGACAAGTAACGGTACAAATGGAAAAACACCAATCGTCCGTATGGAGCATATCACCAAACACTTTGGCGGCGTATATGCGGTGAATGATGTCAGCTTTGATCTGCATAGAGGAGAAGTTCTTGCAGTTGTCGGCGATAATGGTGCCGGCAAATCCACGCTAATTAAGATGCTGTCCGGCGCGTATGAGGCAGATGAGGGGAGCATCTATGTGAATGGGGACAACGTCCGTATCGAGAACCCGATGGATGCGCGCAAGCTAGGAATCGAAACGATCTATCAACACCTAGCATTGATGAACAATCTAGATATTCCGGCAAATGTCTTCATGGGACGCGAGATCCGTGCCCGGGGAATTCTCGGCAAATTGGGGTTGATGGACCTCAAGCGAATGCGCGAAAATTCAGTCGAGTTACTCAAGGGATTTGAGATCAAAGTCCCCGACCCCAACCGCGAAGTGGAAAACCTGTCCGGTGGTCAGCGCCAGATGGTGACCATCAGCCGGGCAGTTTACTTTCAGGCGCAGGTGATCATTATGGATGAGCCCACCGCGGCGTTAGGCGTTTCGGAAACACGAAAAGTATATGATTTTATTCAACGCCTTAAGTCCAGTGGGATTGCCGTAATTATCATTTCTCATAATATCAATGAGGTTTTTGAAATTGCGGATCGCTTCTTAGTACTAAAGACCGGACGGCTCGTGAGTA
This sequence comes from Anaerolineales bacterium, assembly GCA_035463255.1. GTDB lineage: Bacteria > Chloroflexota > Anaerolineae > Anaerolineales > Villigracilaceae > Defluviilinea. The sequence continues at coordinate 12,511 of DATHTL010000074.1, forward strand.
GTAAGCGAAAAGATGACACAACGATCGACCAGATCGTTACCATGATTATTTCAGGCAAAGCCGAGTGAGGCTCTGATGTGTAGGAAAGTAAAAACCATCGCGATAGGTTGCGATCCCAATGCAGCGACTTTGAAAACAGAGCTGAGCAACTACCTAAGCGGGTTGGGTTACACGATTGTCGACCATGGAAGCGATGATCCAATTTATGCGAATGTGGCTTTCCAGGTAGCTCACGCCGTAGCCAGTGGTCAGCAAGATCGCGGTATTCTCCTCTGCGGAACAGGGATTGGAATGTCCATTGCAGCGAACAAGGTCCATGGTGCATATGCAGCCCTATGCTCTGACATGTACTCTGCTGAGCGGGCACAAAAAAGCAATAACGCGAACATTATCACGATGGGAGCTCAGGTCATTGGACCGGAATTGGCCAAAAATATAGCCAGGGTCTGGTTGGAGGCGGATTTCGATCCGAAGAGCAGGTCGCAACCGAAGATACAACGAATTACTGAGTATGATTTAGAAGGACGATAGCGCATGTGGGATCAGTGCAAATCACCCCAACGGGGCTACGGCAACAGGCGGCGTGGTACAAGGCGGTCGGCCGCGCGCCACCAACGAAATGCCTCTGCGTAGCGGCACCAGCATTGCTGGCCATAAAACTCATCCATGATGCGAGTGTACCGGGCAAAAGAATACTGTTCCAGTGGTTCTTGAAGCGAGACGGAATCATAATCAGGGCCAGGTAAGTACTGTGAACGGTGACTGAGGACCATCTGCAGCTTCTGATCCCATACTTCCGATATATCCACATACTCTTCGGGAAGGAAGTTGATCCCATTGGCTGGCGGCATAAACGCAACAGGGGCCTGTTTGCGAACGGGGTCTCCCGGGAGCTCAGGCGGAGGAGCCCACGCCATCTGGATGGTCGCCGTAACCAGGCGGCTGGTCATGATGTGGTCTGAGTGGTAGTCGTCCGGTGAATGCGTGATGATGAGGTCTGGAGAAACGCGCATCATTAATTCGATGAGTCGCAGGCGAGTGGGAATGTCATCGGTTAATCGACCATCTGGAAAACCAAGCCACACCAACTCAGCACCAATTAAGTCGGCAGAGGCCTGGGCTTCCTTGCGGCGGCGCGCGGAAACCTCATCGGCGTCTCCCAGTGGATGGGCGCGGCCATCCGTCACCACGCACATCACGACGTTCTCCCCGGCGCGGCGAAAACGAAGCAACGTCCCACCACAACTAATGTCTAAATCGTCGGGATGGGCACCGATCGCGAGTATATTCATAGCTTTATTTTATCCCAACCTAATTCCCGCCAATGAGATTTGGCCATCCCTCTCGCAGATTTGCTTGGCTAGTGCTGGCTGGACTCGGACGTTTCCTGATTGAATTCTTCTGCCCGGGAGCGGGTGGTTTCCGTCCGCTCCCAATTCTACCGAACCAATTTGTGCTTGCACTCAAGATATCACATACAGCAAACCGGTCATCATGGATTTCTGGACTACACGGCGTCGGACTCCGTGAGTGGATCAAAGCCCCGTCCTAAGATCTCCTGTGCAGGAGATACAACTACAAAAGCACCAGGATCTTCCTGCGCTACAGAATGTTTTAAATTATGAACCTCGGTAACTGTTAAAGCACAAATCAAAACCGAACGATCTTGACCCGTATACATGCCCTTACCTGATAATGAGGTCACTCCACGACCAAGATCCGACATAATCCGTTTCGCTACGGGTTCTGGCTGTCCTGTAATGATCAATGCCATGAGTTGTCGTCTGCGATGGCGCGGGGCAAAAAACGGACGCGACGTCTTCGGCTGATCATTCTTGGCAAACATGTGGGTCAGAGTATCTTCCCCAAAGCGCGGGAGTACTTCTCCACTTGCGTGCGCCATGCTGATCGTAGCCAGTGCCACAATGAGGAGAAGCACATATAAACCAAGCCCCAAAGCAATCATGATCTCGCCAGAGACCGGTCCAACTGCACTACGCTGAAAGATTTCATTCAGATTCACGGCAGGTTGAGGGAAAAGCCAAATCTTTGCTGCCCACGAGGCATACAAAATCAGAAAAATCCAGAAGTAATTCCTACGCAGGCGACGACCAAATGCCTCCCACATTGAAATCGGGAAGCTGGGTGAAAGCAAGTTTTCGGCAAGACTCTCTGCCCATTCAGGAGAAGGATGGAACGGCGGGACAAGCATTGCGGCATAAAAATCAGTTTCCATCAGCCGCACACGGTAGCTCCATAACTCATAGTACCGGTAGCGCCGGGCTTCGATCATCAGGAACCACATCACTAACAAAGTATTAAGGATAATGATCCCGTGATGGATGTCTGGCTGGCTAAAAGCAATGGATAAGGTCGCGCCAGTCGAAACAACAGCCCAGTTCGTGGTGGTATCCAAGCGCTGGCGCCAGACGTTCGCGCGCTGAATTTCGGCACGAAATAAGTGCACCATCGCCGTGACAAATTCGCTGGTCTTCAGGCGATAGCCGCGGTAGGTCCAAACGGGCTCATCAACATCTTGCGCTTTGTGCGCGTCCGCTTTTGATGGAGTTGCAAAAACTTTCGTCATTTTGCCTTCCCAGCAAGATTATTTGGGCAGCCTATACGCTTCCTTCGTGGGCTTGAGCGGCCGGGTCAACCAGTAGGGCCGTCGTGTGCCATCCGGGCTGATCTGGTTGGCAGGACGAGTGGTCGCTAGCCATTGACGATAGATTTCCATTGAGCGATTTGTATCCACGAATACATCGCCTGCTTTTTCATCGCCGCTCGCTCTGCGAACGCCTTTGGCTTTTTGTAGCCAACAGTGGACTCCGCTGACCGGGTCCGGGTGGACGCCATGTGTGAGATTTTGCGAAACGCCTACCTCGCTCCACCACACGCGGCTCGTATCGGGATCACTTGATTCATAAGCCTGTGCTCCGTGCAGCACACGCATTAGAAATCCGCCTTTACCATTCTCGGTGAGCTGCACCAGGTTTGAAGCGCCGCGGTTGATGCCCGAGTCTTCCTGCAGGCGCCAGCGTCCGAGATGATGACTGATCGCAATGACACCCGGCTTAATGCCTTCCGTTACCCAGACACTGTCCACAAAGTAGCCGATCTCAGTATCCACACGCGCTAGGTCACCCGTATCTACACCGATGCGTTCTGCATCGAGGGGGTTGATCCAGATTGGGTTTTTATGGCTGATCTCATAAAGCCACTTAGCATTTGCGCTGCGAGTGTGGATCAGTGTGGGAAGCCTGAAATTGGGAAGAAGGATCATTTCCCCTTTTTCGCGGTTGATGTTATCGGGATGCACGTGGCTTTTGACTGCCCACGGAATCACATATTGCTTTTCATCCCAGCCCCAAGCAGATAATGTGGGACTGAAAAATTCCAGCTTGCGACTTGGCGTGTCAAAACCGACCTTTACTTCACCATCGACACTTAGCCCCACAACTTGATTTTCTTTGAGAACTAGATCGTTTTCCGTCAGGGTATAGTCAGCATCTGGCAACTTCCCAACGACTTTCTCAAAAGGAACATAATTTTCCTTCTTAACTTCAAACACACCATACTTCCGCATGTAGGCCAGCGGCGTCAATCCTTCTTTTGCAGCGGCTTCAGGAAGGCCTGGTACAGAGTTTTCAAAAATCCATTGATAGTATTCGTCCACGGTGATGATCTCACTCGGCCGGTAAGGACTCTCAAAATACTGCCGGATGCCAAGCGAGCCATCCGGATCGAAGTGCGCGGAGAGCTGGATCCAGAACTCGTTCTCCTCCCAAACCTCGCCAGGATTGGCTTGATATGTGAATTCAACAGTGTTGCCCGCGCGTTCGAGTGCCACGCGGCGGACCGGCTGCCGAAAGGCAATCCATTGGCCAGCGTGGGTTTCCTGGCTCATTAGATCATGACGCTCGGGGCCGTGGCCCATAGGTAGGACATAGTCAGCAAACCAGGCCGTTTCATTCCACGTGGGCGTGAGCGCAACATAGCATTTGATCTTTGATTCATCCTGAAGGGCCTTGAGCCACATGAAGCCATCAGGATTGACCCACAGCGGATTGTAGACACGCGTGAAATAAACATCGATGTTACCGCGCCCCTCTTCCAGCATGTGTGGCAGAAGAAAGGACATCTCGTAGTGCGAGAGCGGCCATTCGTTTGGGTAATGCAATTCGTTCCATGCGTCGATCGGCGGTGGATTCTTGAACGGCTTTGGCACAAACTTATTCCAGTTCAACAGTGACGTGCCTCCATAATTACCGATACTTCCGGTGAGAACGTTGAGGAAGAAAAGACAGCGCGAAACCTGCCATCCACCAAGATTGCCCACGCTGGCACTGCGCCAGACATGAGTGGCAAGTCTGCCATCACAATCAGCCACGTATTTCGCCGCCTGCTGGATGCGCTCAATGGGAACATCTGATTCTTGGGCAGCGCGCTCGAAGGTGTATTCACTATAGAGAGCTTTGAGAATAGCATCGAACGTTTCGAAGGCCAATGGAGATTCGAGACCAGAGACTAGTGAACGAACTGAGTCCCACTCGCTCGAGGTCGAGGATTGGATGTATCGAATAAACTCTTTCCAATTGACCCACTCGCGGACAAACTCCTTGTTGTAACGATCGTTTTGGATAAGGTAATTCGCAATTGCCAGCAGGACTGTGTTCTCACTGCCCGGCCAGGTCGGCAACCAGGCATCGCTCATACTGGCTGTATTGCTGAGACGCGGATCGAAGGTAATCAATTTCGCGCCGTTGGTCTTTGCTTCGATGATCCGCTGTGCGTGCGGATTGAAGTAGTGCCCCGTTTCGAGATGGCTTGAGATGAGCAGGATCGTTCGCGCGTTTGCATAGTCGGGGCTGGGTCTATCTTGGCCTGCCCAGAAGTTGTAGCCCGCGCGCGAACTGCTCGAGCAAATATTGGTGTGACTGTTGTGTCCGTCTACGCCCCAGGCCTGGATGACGCGATTGGTATACCCATCTTCGCCCGGTCTGCCAACGTGATAGACGATCCCATCCAGGCGCCGGGCACGGCTCTCACGCATTCTTGCCGCAATTTCAGTAAGCGCCTGCTCCCATGAGATCCGCTCCCACTTCCCTTCCCCGCGTTTGCCGACTCTTTTTAACGGATACAAAATCCTCTCGGGGTCGTAAACCTGATTGTGAGTAGCTGGACCCTTGGCACAGTTTCGTCCGCGGCTGCCCGGGTGGACAGGGTTGCCCTCGAATTTGCGAATTTCATACGTCTCTTTGTCCACATATGCCAACAGTCCACAGGCCGATTCACAGTTGAAGCAAACCGTCGGCACAAGCGTGTAACGCCGTGCAATACGCTGCGGCCAGGCTTTGCCATCCCACTCGACCCAGTCATCCCAAACTTCGGGAGGCGGATACTGACTTATGCGGCCATCCGGGTGGACGACTTCTGTCAGCTTGATAGGCTTGCGGTCGGAAGCAGTGAATTGAGGAATGGCAGTGCCGGCCGAGGTTTGAGGAAATTTTTTTGTCATAGATTCTCTTCGGCATGTCATTGCGAGCCGCACATTGGCGAAGCCATCTCCTCTTACTCAGAATCATATTTTTCGTGGAGATTGCTTCATCTCTCACCTGCATGATTTGCCAAGCAAATCACGTGCCGGTGCAAGTGTCGCTCCTCGCAATGACAAAGATACTACGAATTGGGAACCCTCTGTGGAGCCATGACGAAGGCGTATTCATGGAAGAATAATCCGACTACCGCAGCGAGAGCGGCAAGAGGGGTT
>DATHTL010000075.1:0-47320 GCA_035463255.1 Anaerolineales bacterium
CGCGCATTTTGAAGTTTGCCCGTGAGTGGGAAAGGCAACTTAAGGTTCCTGAGCTCGAAGCTTAGATACGAACGTCCGCGCCTAGATTGGACATTCGGAGTGGAAAAACCCGCGCCTGTAACCCGGCCCCCTCGAAGGCTCGCTGCATCGCCTGGCCGATATCCAGATTCTGCTCCGCGGAGAAGGCGATCAGGCTGGGACCTGCCCCTGAGAGCGCTACAGCCGCGGCGCCTGCCCGCCTGGCAGCATCCATGGCTGCCTGCGCGCCGGGGATCATCGAGATCCGGTAGGGCTGGTGCAAACTGTCGGTCATGGCTTTGCCGAGCAGATCCAGATCCCCGGTGCGGAATGCCTCGGTTACCAGCACGGCGCGGCTGATGTTATGGACCGCATTCTTCAGTGGGACCTGCTCGGGTAAAGCTGCACGGGCTTCTCTGGTCGAGAGACGAAAATCGGGAAGAACGACCGTGACCTGGATGGGTGCTTCAAAATTCCCCATGGGGCTGAGGCTGCCATCCACGCTGATTTTGTGAGTAAACACGTTTCCGTTGTCAAGAGTCGAGACGACCAACCCGCCCAGCAAGGCAGGCGCGACGTTATCGGGATGTCCCTCCATCTCGGTGGCCAGCTGCAGGATCTCATCTTTGGTAAGAGGCTTTCCCAGTAGAACGTTTGCGCCGAGAAGACCGGTCAGCTTGGCGGCGGCAGAGGAGCCGAGTCCCGAGGAGAGCGGGATACGATTGATGCAATCCACGTGGAAAGGCGGGAGACGTTTGCCAACTCGTTCTGCCAACTTCTGCGCCGAGCGAATAATAAGATTGTTTTCTCCCGGCACGAGTCTCTCTTTGCCCTCGCCTGTGACCTGCACGGTATATTCGATGGCCAGCGTCATCACCGTGTCGTTCCACAAATCGAGGGCGAGCCCGAGACAATCAAATCCCGGTCCGAGGTTGGCAGATGTAGCGGGAACTCGAATGGTGATGTGCATGATTATTTTTCCGAACCGCGAAGATCGCTAAGAGAGCGAAGGCTTTAAAAAGGGTTCTTTGCGCGTTTCGCGATTAATATTCTAAAATTACCTCTTCTAACGCGTCCAACATGGGCGGAACGATCAATGGCTTTTGCATATCTTTCGTAATGACGTCCGGGTCTTTCAACCCGTGACCGGTGCAGATCGCAACGACGCGTTTTCCTTTAACATTCAACTTTCCACTTGTAACCTCAATCGCCAGACCAGCCAGCCCGGCGGCGGAGGCGGGCTCCACCCAGATCCCTTCGAGCGCTGCGAGCATCTTCTGCATCTTGAGAATCTGCTCGTCTGTCGCAGCGATGATGCGCCCGTTGGATTCTTCCGCGGCTTGCAGAGCTTGCTCTCCACGGGCGGGCTTACCGATGCGGATGGCTGTGGCAACGGTCTCCGGTTTTTCGACGGGGTGCCCGAGCACAAGTGGGGCCGCGCCCGCCGCCTGGACGCCTAACACTTGCGGCAATCCCATGAACTTCAATTCGTTGTATTGTTTGAAGCCCGCCCAGTATGAGGTAATGTTACCTGCATTGCCAACCGGCAAACATAACCAATCCGGTACAGAATGGAGCGCGTCACAGACCTCGAAGGCGGATGTCTTTTGTCCCTCGATGCGATAAGGATTGATGGAGTTCACCAGGCAGATGGGATGCTTGTCTGTGATCTCGACCACCATGGTCAGCGCGTCATCGAACGAGCCGTCGATCTGGATCACCTGCGCGCCGTAGGCGATCGCGCCGGCCAGCTTCCCCGCCGCAACTTTACCTTGCGGAATCAGCACAACGGATTTCATCCCGGCCCGCGCCGCGTAGGCTGCCGCGGAAGCCGCCGTGTTGCCCGTCGAAGCGCAAATAACGGCTGTCGCGCCGCGCCCCAATGCTTCACCAACTGCGGCCGTCATGCCGCGGTCTTTGAAGGAGCCCGTGGGATTGAGCCCTTCATACTTGATGAATAACTCGAACTCGCCGCCCAGCTCACGGGACAGGTTGTCGGCTTTGATCAGAGGGGTATTGCCTTCGAGCAGGCTGACCGTTTTCGTGTGAGCGGGGAGGTTGAGCAGATGTCCGTATTTGTGGAGAAGGCCCTGGTATGTCATAGGGCGAGTGTAGCATAAATTTTAGAGATAAGCCTTGCGAAGGTTGGTTGCGGAACGGTTCTTGATCGAGAAAACCTTCGCAAGGCTACACTTTTAAATTCATCGGCACTTAATTTTTTCTGGATATACTTTAGGACAATGAGTCGATTATTACTTGTGAGTTTAGCGGTTTGTATCTTGATGACAGCCTGTGCGGGGCCAGCGACTTCTACTCCCATCGTTCCTCCCACCCCAGAGCCGACGCAAACATTCCCTGCATTGGCACAGGCCTTTCTCCCCACGCCCACGCCAAAACCGAGGCAGTTTTCCCCGATCACCCCGGCGCCCACCCGAACGACAACCTCCACACCGGACGCGGAAACGCTCGAACCCGAGGCTTCTGCATGGAAGGACTTGCCGGTCATCCCGGAAGAGATAGACACCAGCCTGCAGCGCGTCTATCAACGCGGGCTAGAGCTCGGAAATGACCCGCATGCGTTTTCCATCTTTGGCGATTGCCAGACGAGACCGGGCGAATTCTTCGGTATTTTTGAAACGGATCCGGAAATGGTGCAAGAGTTATCTCCCGAGCTGCAAGAGCTGGTCGATCACTTCGAGGGTTCTTTCAACCGTGAAGCCCCCACCACACAGGACGGCACCACGCCCGGTTCACTGCTGTGGACCCAGTGGCACCGCGGTGAGTATGGCTGTACCTTTTCCGAAACGCCTGTACAGTGCGAGCTGCGCGTCCACCGCCCATCATTTGTGATTATTCAAGTGGGTACACACTTCGAGTCGCGCAACACCGAGTATCTGCGTAGGATCATCCAGCAATTGCTCGACGAGGGTGTTGTGCCGATCCTGGCGACCAAGGCGGACAACCGCGAGAAAGATGAGCGTATCAACCGCGATATGTCCATGCTTGCTGAGGAATATGACCTTCCACTCTGGAATTTTTGGGCGGCAGTCTCCGACCTCCCCAATCGTGGCCTCTACACACGGGATGACCGTCCGTTGCAGGGCGATATTTATCTGACCGAGAAGGCTGCCGAAGTCCACCGCATGACGGGGTTGGAGGCTTTGAATGCGGTTTGGCGGACGGTGGCAGGCAATGAAACCACGTAGAGTAGGGCAGCTGCCCCACCCTACGTGGTTATGGTATTTATCCCTTTAATGGCGGCGCATCTTTGTCGTAGACAAACACCTGAATATCTAATCCATCGCTGTTCAACAATTCAATCGCGGGCAAAAAGGTGGCATCCTTGATCGCTTGAATATCTCCTGCAGGGGCATACACGCTCAAGCGCGCTTCTTCATCTGACATCTTGACGACTTTGATCTCTGCACCCGGGCAGGCTGCTTTGATTGTGTCATTCATTTGCTGGACGGCATCATCAAGAGACATACTTACTCCCATGTCATTGCGAGCCCATGGGGCGACGCAATCCCTAAGTCATCAGGAGATTGCTTGCCACGGGCACGCTTCGCAGTCGTCGCCCGATGGGCTCCTCGCAATGACAGATCTTACTTTGCCATTTTCGCGACCGTCACCCCCGCGCCGCCTTCGTTTTCTTTGGGCTCCTCGAAGGAGGAAACATAGGGACTGGATTTCAGCGCGTTGCGCACGGCTTCGCGCAGCTTGCCTGTTCCTTTGCCGTGGACAATGCGCACGAATAACAATCCTGAAGAATAGGCTCTTTCCAGGTAGCGTTCCAATTCTTCAAGCCCATCTTCTACGAGCTTGCCGCGCAGGTTCAATTCGATGCCGGGAGACTTGGTGCTGCCGAGTGCCGCACGGCCGCTGCCTTCGGCACTCTGTTTCGTAATTACCGGTAACAGATCACTGGAGACTGGAGACTGTTCACCAGATTTTCTCGCCAGATCGGCCAGCCTGGCCCGTACGCGCAAGCTTCCAATCTGCACTTCCGCATCTGATTCGCCCAGGGCGGTGATTATGCCATCGGTATTCAGCGTGCTGACGGTCACGCGCTCGCCGAGAGACAGAGGACGGTTAACAAGGGACGATCCACGGTCAACCGTCTGTCGTCTCTCGACAGGCGCTTCGACCTTCTCTTCAATTTCTTCTACCTTTTCCTCGATCTCTTTCAAGGCTTGCAAAGGCTGCCTGGCTTTTTTAAGTTGCGACTTGAGTGACTCGATATTCTTCTTCAGCACAGCAACTTCAAGCTCGCCCTCTGCACGGGCTTTTGCCAGCACTTCACGGCGCTCGTCCTCGATCTTTTCAAGACGCTTCTCAAGTTCAGTAGTTTGCGCTTCGAGCCGGTCGCGAGCCTTTTCTAACTTCTGGCGCTCGCGCGACGTGCGGTTGCGCTCCTTGCGAATGTCATCGAGCAGTTTATCGGCGCGCAGGTCGTCGGGGTTGATCTCTCCTTTGGCGGATTCAATGATCGGCTGCGGGAGACCGAGTCTCTGGGCAATGAGCAGCGCGTTCGAGCGACCGGGAAGTCCGATCGTCAGGTGATAGGTGGGGCGCAGCGTTTTGATGTCGAACTCAAGCGAGGCATTCACCACACCTTCCGTCGAATGAGCGAACGTCTTGAGCTCGGGATAATGCGTGGCGACGAGAGTCGTGCATCCCGTTTCGAGGAGGAACTTGAGGATGGCACGTGCCAGCGCCGCGCCTTCCTGCGGATCGGTGCCTGCGCCCAGCTCATCGAAGATGACGAGCGAGCGGTGATCAATCTGCTTGAGGATGCGAATGATATTCGTGATGTGACCGCTGAACGTGCTCAGCGACTGCTCGATGGATTGCTCATCGCCGATATCCGCATAGACGGCGTAGAAGCACGGCATCTCCGAGCCGCTCTGGGCAGGGATATGCAATCCGCTTTGCGCCATGAGAGCGAACAGACCGACCGTTTTAAGAGATACGGTTTTTCCGCCGGTGTTAGGACCAGTGATGATGATGGCGCGTGTGCCCGACCGAGGATCGACATCAATGGGAACCACTGTTTTCGGATCGAGAAGTGGATGACGAGCTTCGAGTAATCGAATTGACGGCTTACGATGTTCGGCTATCGACTGTTCCTGCTGACTCTTGTTCTCTATCCTGTGCAGAATGGGCTCAGATGCCTTCAGCTCCTCCGCGTATTTTGCTTTGGCAAAGATAAGGTCGAGTATGGCCAGGTTTTCCACGCCATAGGTTAGCTCCTCGCGGTGATCCCCGATCTGCACCGAAAGCTCATACAGGATGCGCCGTTCTTCATCGCGTTCCTGCAATTCGAGCTCGCGCACTTTGTTGTTGAGCTCCACCACAGGCAGCGGCTCGACGAATAACGTCGCGCCGCTCGAGGACTGGTCGTGCACCACGGCTTTGATCTGCCCTTTGAACTCCGCCCGCAATGGGATCACGTAGCGTCCGTCGCGCTGGGTAATGATCGGCTCCTGCAGCTTGTTGCCAGAGTCAGTCAGATACTTTTGCAGGCGTGACATTAAGCGGTCGTGCGCGATCTTGATTTCACGTCGCAGCGTGGCAAGTTTTGGAGATGCGGAATCCAGCACTTCGCCGCGGTCAGAGAGGACGCGCGAAATAGCATCCACAAGGCCGTGCGACTCGGGCAGCCCCGCCGCGATCTGGGCGAGCCGTGGATATTCATCCGTTTTGCGCTCCAGCGATTTTTTCAGCTCACGGCACGAGATCAGCGTGGATTTGATGTCGAGCAATTGCTGAGGGTCGAGCACGCCGCCGCGTCCGGCCAGGTCTGCCGCCGGGCGAATATCATGCGCGCCGCCGACTCCCACATCCTGCACGGAAAACAGCTTGCGGGCTTCCCTGGTTTCCTCCAGGCGGGCAACGGCAAGATCGTAGGAAGTCGTCGGCTCGAGTGAGCGGGCCAGTTCCATCGAGGCGGAGAAATCACAGAAGCCTCGCAGCCGCTCGAGGATTTTCGGATATTCGAGAACAGAGAGAGTCTTAGCATCCATAGCGGGTTGATTTAACCACAAGATGGGTGATTAGAGAATAGGATAGTGCTATATAAAGGAAATACAACAAAAACAGCCGGCGAGCGCCGGCTGTTTTCAGTATTATCGACAGTATCTCTCATTCAAGCGATGTCAACAAGACGTCATCGAAGGTCATATCGGCGGAATTGGGCATGTCTCCGCTCCAGGCAAACAGCCCGACGCGTCCCATCGTGTACGAGGCATCGGACACTGCCGCGATTTCTTTTCCATCTACGTATAGTCTCAGCGTGCTCTGTCCACAATCTGCGCCGACGCGATAGGAGGGCGCGTTCCGGGGAATGAGAGTCGATGTTCCCCACTGATTGCCGTTGGTGAGGAAAATGTCGTTTTGACCGTTGGTGGCCTTTGCAATAACGTACTCACCTCCGGGCGTAATGGCCAGGTAGTAATAGGACCAGTCATCTACTTGCTGGGCGCACATGACTCCAAATGCGGTATTCGGATCGGAATTGTTACTGAAGATAGTGGCTTCCACGTGCACATTCTGATAACTCTGATCGTTGGGCGTGGTCCACGTCACAAAATTTTCTTTGAAAATTTGTACCCGCAAAGCGGCATTTTCATATGCAATGGAGCTTTCTGCATCGCTGAGTGTTCCCCAGTTGCTGCTGCGGGTCGAAAAGTCGTCCTGAAGGATCACGGTGCCGGTGTTATTTACAGCGGTTGGATTAAGAAAGGAGAAATTTTGCCAGTTCAAAGCGAGAGCGGCAACGCCAACGACAGAAAATAAGAGACACAAACCGGCCAGGCAGCCAGCAATCCAGCCGGCGGGCCTTGCAGATCTGGCTACGGTTTTGGTCTTGGAGGCAGGTTTCGGCTGCGCCTGATCGGTAGGTTTGGGAACCGAAAGCGGTGCAGAGACTGCTTCCGGAACCCAGGGAATCGTATCCTTTTCTGCCAGAGCGCGTTTCCAGGCCTCGAGGAATTCGGTCGCGGTGGCAAAGCGGTCACGCGGATCCTTGGCAAGCGCTTTCAAGACCACCTGCTCGATCGAGGGAGGAATATCAGGCTTGGCCGAAGAGGGCAGAGGTAATGGATCGCTGATATGCTTGAACAGGACCGCCAGCGGGGTTTCTGCCATAAAAGGAACGCTGCCTGTCACCATCTCGTAAAGAATAATGCCCAGGGAATAAATGTCTGAACGCTGGTCGACAGGGTGTGACCGAGCCTGCTCGGGGCTGATATAGGCAGGGGTGCCCATGATCGCGTCGGTCTGGGTCAGGCGAGGAGAAGCGCTTTCCAGTAATTTAGCGATGCCAAAATCTGTGAGAAAGATATTGCCGTGTGAGTCGATCAATGCATTGGCTGGCTTCAGGTCCCGGTGCACAATACCCTGGCTGTGCGCGTAGCTCAAGGCATCGGTGAGCTGCGTGAAGATACGGTCGATCTCTGATAGGGGTAGCGGACGACCGGTCTCCATCTTATCTTTCAACGTGCCCGCCTCGAGATAGCGCATTACGAAATAGGCTACGCCATCACTTTCACCATAATCAAAGACCGGCAAAATGTGCGGGTGCTCCAGTTTGGCGATGATGCGCGCCTCCTGTTGAAAGCGGGCCGCAAACTCCTTGCTTTCTGCCAGCTGGCTGGGCAGCACTTTGATGGCGACGTATCTATCCACGGAAGCTTGATACGCTTTGTATACGGTTGCCATACCGCCCTTGCCAACCTGATTCATAATGCGATAGGGGCCGAGCATTTGCCCGGATTGAAGATGATCCATGCCACGCTCCAGGGAATTTATAAGGCCAGTTCGCTGCCCCACATTCTACGACCGATTGAGTTGAAAGACAACCGATTTTCAGAAGTATCAAATTGCAGATGTTACGAGCATGCATCTATGTTATGATTACCCCCGCGCTCTGAAAGTGAGCGCATATTTTGGGAAATGTTTTGATCACTCTGAGCGAATGCCCGAAGCAAGTACCTCGGGCTTTTTTGTTGGGCGAGTCTGCTTGAAAAAGCAGGCTTTGATTGGCAAGAAGTAGACGGAGTCATTGAAACGTCCCACACAATTTGCCATTGCGACGTGCAGAACACGCGCTTTGCAAGAACGTTATAAGGATTAAGATGACAACCGATTTTACTTCTCTCAACCTGCGCGAGGAGCTCGTGCAGGCGATCACTGGCCTTGGCTATGCCGAGCCCACGCCCATCCAGACGGCCATCATTCCGATCATGCTCGAGGGGAAAGATGTGATCGGCCAGGCCCAGACGGGCACAGGCAAGACTGCCGCCTTTGCCCTCCCCATCCTCCACAACTTTGCCCCGCAGCGTCACGTGCAGGCACTGGTCCTTGCGCCCACGCGCGAGCTGGCTCTGCAGGTGGCCGACTCTATGGCTGTCTATGGCAAGCATATGGATGTGCGCGTCCTGGCCGTCTATGGCGGGCAGCCTTATGGGCCTCAGATCTCGCGCCTCAACCGCGGCGTGGACGTGGTGGTAGGCACGCCCGGCCGTCTGCTCGACCTGATGGAGCGCAACGCGCTGAATATCAAGCACATCCGCACGCTCGTCCTTGACGAAGCCGATGAGATGCTCAACATGGGCTTCATGGAGGATGTGGAAAAGATTCTTGCGGAAACACCTGCGGAGCGACAGACCGCTCTCTTTTCCGCCACCATGCCGCCGCGCATCCGCTCATTAGCAAATCGTTTTATGCGGGATCCTCAGCAGGTCAGCATTAAACGCGATACGCTCACTCTTGCCTCCACCGAGCAGCGTTACTACCTCGTCCATGAAACTGACAAGACCAACGCGCTGGCACGTCTCTTCGAGGTGGAGCCGATCAAGAGCGCGTTGATCTTCGCGCGTACCCGCGCCGAAACAGCGACCCTCGCGAATGAGCTCGTCATACGAGGCATCCCCGCCGAATCCATCCACGGTGACATGGATCAGAGGGCACGCGAGGCGGTGCTGAGCCGGTTTCGCTCCAATCAATTAAAAGTTCTGGTCGCCACTGATGTCGCGGCACGCGGTCTTGACATTCAGGACATTTCACACGTGTTCAACTATCACCTGCCCGACGATGCGGAAGTCTACATCCACCGCATCGGGCGGACCGGGCGCGCTGGCAAGACCGGTGTTGCCATTACACTGGTTGCTCCGCGCGAAAAACGCCGCCTGCGTGAGGTGGAGGCGCTCACGAAACAACCCATGAAAAAGATGGAGTTACCTACCGTCAGTGAGATCCACCGTCACCGTGAATCAGAAGTTGTAGAGAAAGTAAAGATCTGGCTCGGGCGCGGACGTTTCAAACGCGAGCTTGAAATGGTGCAGGAGCTTATCGAAGCGGGGCATGACCCATTGAATGTCGCGGCGGCCGCAATAAAGATCGCGCGGGCAGACGAAAAACAGAGACCAATTGCAGAGATTGCTGAGGTCAAAGCGCGCTTGGATGAGCGACGAGAGGGTCGCAACGATTCAGGGCGCAAAAACGAAAGAGACTTTGGACGGCCTCCCTCCGGGCGACGCGATGGGAATGGAAGGGGAGAGGCTGCGCGGCGTAGAGGTGATGCATCGCATGAAGAGGGAATGGTGCGCTTGAAATTGAATAAAGGCAAGGCGCACGGAGTCCGCCCGAATGAGATCGTCGGCACGATCGCCTTCCACGCCAACATTCCCGGCTATACAATCGGCAAGATCCGCATCGAGGATAAAGTGACCTATGTGGATGTGCCGGAGGATGTGGTGGAGCAGGTGCTCAAGCAGAGTGGGAACTACAGGATCGGAAAAGAAAAGTTTGCCGTGACCAAAGCAAAGTAAAAGAGGATGCCCTTGAAACTTCAAGGGCATTTTTATTGATTCGCTTGAAAATTAGAGTTTGTTAAGAGGTGGATATAGCTATTGACAACATGGACAAAATCTGTACAATATAGACATGTTCTGGACAAAACCTGGACAAATAATCAACAAGATTTAGGAGTGAATAGAGATGAAAACCAGATTTACGTTCATGTTCGTTATACTCGCCCTCGTGCTGGCAGCCTGTGCGTCCCCTTCAACGTCCACCCCCGCGCCCACCAGCATGCCGGAACCGACATCCACGCCCGAGCCGACGGCCGCCCCCACCGAAGAGCCGGCCTCGCAGACTATCGTTGAGATCGCCGCGGCAGATGGTCGCTTCAGCACCCTGGTTGCGGCTGTTGAGGCAGCAGGCCTGGCCGAGACGTTGAGTGGTGAAGGTCCCTTTACCGTCTTCGCCCCCACCGACGATGCCTTCGCCGCCCTTCCTGATGGCACCCTGGACAGCCTGCTCATGCCTGAGAACAAGCAGCAACTGACCGACATCCTGCTCTACCATGTGGTGCCTGGCAAAGTGATGGCCGCTGATGTCGCAGGGCTGGATGGACAGATGGCTGATACCGCTCTCGAAGGTCAGCAGATCGCCATCAAGGTCGATATGGACAATGTGTATCTCAATGAGAACACCCAGGTCATTATCACCGATATCGAAGCCTCCAATGGCGTGATCCATGTGATCGACTCGGTGCTGCTCCCGCCCTCTGCTGAAGGTGCCGCGAGCACGAGTGAGATGGACATCGTCGAAACCGCCATGAGCGATGAGCGCTTCACCACCCTTGTGTCTGCCGTGCAGGCTGCTGAATTGGTCGATACGTTGAAGGGCGAAGGTCCTTTCACGGTGTTCGCCCCCACCAACGACGCCTTTGCCGCTCTCCCTGAAGGCACGCTCGACACCCTGCTCATGCCTGAGAACAAGCAGCAGCTGACCGACATCCTGCTCTATCATGTGGTGCCTGGTCAGGTCATGGCGGAAGATGTGGTCGGTCTGAGCAGCGCCCCCACCGCCCTGGGCCCGGAAGCCGCGATTACCGTGGACGATGGCAAGGTCTTCCTGAATAACAATGCGGAGATCATCGTCACAGACATCGAAACCTCCAACGGCGTGATCCATGTGATCGATGCAGTACTCCTGCCGCCGCAGTAAGAACCAGTAATATACTTCTTCTCCTCTCTGAGCCTACAGCCCGTGTCCTCGCACGGGCTGTATGGTTTTCTCGTACGGGACGCGCTGAGTGCTTCTCGATCGAAGCGGCGTGATGGCAGAACAATTTCACTTTAGAGCTTACAACCAATTTCCTAAGAGATTACTTCGCCCCGTTGGGGCTCGCAATGACAGAGAGTGTTAACTCATCCATTCTTTCAATGTCAACCGCACCGAGCGGCTCATTTCACAAGAGAAGTCTGAATCAAACTTGCGGAAATACATAGCCTGGCCGAAGTTGGCAATGCCTTCCTTGCTTTGCCCTTTTGACATCTGCTCTTCGCGTTCGGCAAACATCTCACGCAGCTCGGGCTGGCTGAGCCTGCGATATTGATTCTCGAAGAGAATAAATTTCTCATCGAAACGATTCGTGTAGGGACGGTGTATTTGTTCCAGGGTGCGATAGCCAAAAACCAGCATGCAGATCGGGAACGTATATTGCGGCAGGCCGAACAACTCTTTATGGATTTCATACTGTTCCATGATGTCGCCGATGTAGCACGAGCCAATGCCGAATGACTCTGCCGCGACTACCGCATTCTGCGCGGCGATCAGCGCGTCGCAGCAGGCCAAGAGCAGGTCGCCTTCCTCCGGCTTGCGCATGGAGATCTGTTTTTGCTCGCAGATTTCATTCACACCCGATGCCAGGAAGTAATCGAACCAGTGCTGATAGTCCGCCAGGAATAGCCAGACCATGGGTGCCCGCGCAATGAACGGCTGGTTGTCGCAGCTGATTGCCAGCTGATCTTTGATTCTCTGATCGGTCACATCCACAATAGAATAGAGCATCATATTCCCCGCAGTCGGCGCTCGCAGTGTCGCCTTCAAGATTTCTGCCCGGACTTCCGCGCTGATTTGCCTCTCCTCATATGCCCGCACGGACCGGCGCTTCTTTAATACGTCGATGACTTGATTCATCTTTGCCTCGATGTTGAATTTTCTATATTGTACGCCCCGCAGCGTAGTGGAGGGAACAACCCGCCACTATTATGGTTTCAAATAACTGTCAGGCTGCCCCGCTAACGCGGGATCTCCGAAAAGCCTGACCTACCTCATGATCTTCATATTGGTCATGCCGGTGTTCATCGCCCCGTAGAGTCTGACCCAAAGCAGGATATACGCTTCAGTGCCACGCGCTGTAGAAAGGTCTCCGAGGTCAAAGATGTGGATCCAGCCGAAGCTTCGCAGCAGCTCGCTCACCGGTGCTTTAGCATCCATGTCGTTGGAACTGATGAAGACATGGTGATCACCGTTAGCCACTTCCAATGGATGGGTCATCACGCGTGCGGTCACTGTGTTGAGTGTTTTGACCACCCGTGTGTCGGGAAAGGCGCGCTGGATTTGTTCTGCAAGCGAGTCAGTGCCGACCACAGTTAATGAGGGCGGAAAGCCATTCGAGAAATCGAGGGGATTAGAAACGTCCACAAGGATCTTGTCGGCAAGGTTTTCCTCACCTGCCAGCGCCAGGGCATTGAGAGAGCCGGCACCGTTTGTGGCGTTGAACACCATCTCGCCATGCCTGGCGGTCTCGGCAAAGGAGCCGATCAGTACCCTCTGGTTGGAGGATTGCCAGCCGCGCAGCTTGTCTGCATCCCGCGTCCCGATCACCACGTTATGACCCAACTCAGCCAGCCGCGCACTGAGACCCTGTGCGACCATGCCCGAACCCAGCACTCCCATTCTCATATGCAGTCCTCCTTATACGATCAATAGGACTTTCTAGAGTTTTGGGTCATTGATAGGCATCTCTCCCTTTGTCACTGTCAGGAGGGTAAGCCTTTCACTCATTTCCCATAACCGTTGCTGGGCATCACGATCATAAGCGTATGCCGGCGCTTCGATTTCTTTTCCTTTGTGAAGAAACTTGCCGCTGGTCTTGGCGAACTCTGGAGCGGTCGCGACTTGCAGGATGTCCCCGGTCACTTTTTCAGGCGGAGGAGAAGCCAGCCGTGTGAAAAGGCGCATCATGAAATTGCCCTCTTTCATCAGCGCGGAACGTGCCAGTCCGGGATGGATCGCATTGACGGTGATGCCCGTATTTTCCAGGCGCCGGGCCAGTTCGAACGTGAATAACAGATTGGCGGTCTTGCTTGCACCAAAGGCATTTAACGAATTGAAATTTCTTTCGCTTTGCAGGTCATCGAAATTCAGGGGAACCGTGGAGGGTGCAGTCATGTTCAGAATGCGCGCCGACCCGTTGACCTGCACCGCCGCCTGGAGCAATTCAAGGACAAGATTTGTTAGTAAAAATGGCCCCAGGTGATTAGCGGCAAACATTTCTTCAAAGCCGTCCACAGTGACGACGCGCTGGCGTTTATAGACGCCGGCATTATTGATCAGTACATCAATATGGTCGTATTTTGACTTTAAGATCTCGGCAAGATTGCGCACGGACGAGAGGACAGACAGGTCGCACAATTGCAGGTCAACGTTTTTGCTTTGGGTTGCGGCGGTAATTTCCTGCAGGGCTGCATTCCCGCGATCTACATCACGGGCAACCATCACAACGTGTGCATCTGTCCTCGCCAGCTCCGCCGCGAACGATTTCCCAATGCCAGATGTGGCACCCGTCACGACAAAGACTCTATCTGTCATATGTACCTCGCGTTTAACTGAAATCCCCTGAACGAAACAAAATCATCAGGTCAGCGTTTTACGTCTTCGGTCAGATATTGCCCTTCTTTCCAGGTTCTGTACTTTTTCAGGTCCCGTTCCACCAGCATCAACAGGGCACCAATGACCGTGGCATCGTCCAGGGCACCAAGGAAGGGCACTACGTCCGGAAGAAGATCGAATGGATTGAAGACGTACAGTAGCCCGAAGGCCACCGCTGCGATCGTTCCATAGAGCGCCTGTTTGTATTTTCCGGAGCGCCAATCCTTGATCAGCGCGGTCAGCACCTTGCCGTCTTCGATAAAGCGCTTCAATGGACCCCTGGCGCTGAACTGCTTTTTGATCTCTTCGGATTTGTCAGCGACGGTATCGATATCTTTGGATGTGACCTTTTCAGCGCCTTCTTTCACATATTCTTGACTTGATTTTTCAAACATCTCGTTCTACTCCTTTTCACAGAAAAACTTGGATAAATTCAGGAATTAAGAATTAAAACGAAGTGGCGGAAGAATTGCTTCATATATTCGCGATGTGCCGGGTTGGGGATGCGATGAACAAGGAGGACAATACCACTTGATCGCGAGTATTGTACACTAGCTCCTGTAAATCTTCGTGTAGGGATTTCCCTAACACGCATGTCGAAACAGTGTACAACCTGCCCGCCAAACGTGGTAGCATAGCGCCCAGGTCACCAGCCTACGGAGGAGCGAAACCATGGATCTTCGCATTGGACAAAAGGCTGTGCGCTCGATCACGCTCACAGCGGAGCACGTCCGCGCTTATGCAGAGATGACGGGAGATTACAACCCGCTTCATTTCGACCAGGACTTTACATCCCGAACAAAATTCAAAAACTTAGTTGTCCAAGGTGGGCTGACCACAGGACTGCTCCATGCTCTCGTTGCCATGGATATGCCCGGCCCGGGCACAGTGTTCCTCAGCCAGAGCTGGAAGTTCACCGCGCCGGTTTTTATCGGTGATACGATCACCGCAGAAGCGGAGGTTTTATCGATCCACGCTACAAAGCCGGTAACGCAACTAAAAGTGGTGATCACCCGTCAAACCGGAGAAACCGTGTTGGATGGGGAAGCCTGGTGTTATACCTTCCGTCCTGAATAACCCCTTGAGCACATGGATACCAAGTGGCGCACGATTACCTTGCTTTCGATCGCAGAACTACTGGGAATGGCCGTCTGGTTCTCCGCCTCGGCAGTGGTTGCCTCGTTGGCTCAGGCCTGGTCGCTGGATGACTCCGGGCGCGCCTGGTTGACGATGTCGGTGCAGGCCGGGTTTGTGATCGGGGCCTTTGGCTCTGCGCTGTTGAACCTTTCTGATATTTTCCCTGCGCCGCGTTTCATTGCGGTCTCTGCATTCCTTGCCGCGCTTTGTACGGTGCTTATCCCACTATTTGTAAATAGCCTGCCGATTGCACTCCTCCTGCGGCTGCTGACGGGGATGTTCCTTGCGGGCGTGTATCCCGTAGGGATGAAGGTCATCACAACCTGGACACAAAAAGACCGTGGACTCGGGATTGGGATCATGGTTGGGGCCCTGGCGATTGGTTCCGCCTCACCGCACCTGCTCAATGCCTTCGGCGGCATCGCGGACTGGAGACAGGTGATGATCTGGTCCTCTATCCTGGCGGCGATCGGCGGTTTGCTCTCAATGCTATTCGTTCGTGAAGGCCCCTACAAACGGCCGTCGCCGAAGTTCAACTGGAAGTATGTGGGCGAGATCGTGCGCCAACGGGAGCTGGTGCTCGCTAACGCAGGCTACCTCGGTCACATGTGGGAGCTCTATGCCATGTGGGCGTGGATCGCCGCGTTTCTGACGGCCAGCTTCAACACGAGTGGACTGAGAAGCAGCTGGGGAAGCGCTGTCGCGTTCGCGGTGATCAGCATGGGAGGGCTCGGCAGTCTTTTGGCTGGACAGCTGGCAGATCGATTCGGTCGAACAACGGTCACCATCATCTCGTTGGCCATCAGCGGACTGTGCTGCATTTTGGCTGGCTTGCTCTTCGGCGGGAGTCCCGTTCTGTTGACTCTCCTGTGCCTGGTCTGGGGATTTGCCATCGTCGCCGACTCCGCGCAGTTCTCCGCGGCGATCAGCGAGCTGTGCCGTAGCGAATATACCGGGACGGCGTTAACTCTGCAGACCAGTCTCGGCTTTTTGCTGACGCTGGTGACCATCCGTCTGACGCCTACTCTGGAGTCTTATGTAGGCTGGAATTGGGCGTTTGCGTTCCTCGCCATTGGTCCCATTGCCGGGATGTGGGCGATGTATAGGTTAAGGCAGCTGCCCGAGGCGAAACAACTGGCGGGAGGGAAAGGTTAAGATCCATATGTCTAAGAATGAAAATCGCACAATCTGGTCTTCCGAGCAGGGAGACCTGCGCAAATCAAAACAGAATCCCACTGGCACGCGATCATTGCCGCCTCAACAGCAAACAGCCTATCTGCACCGCGAGTCCAGCGGGCGTGGCGGCAAGGCGGTGACACTAGTAAAAAACCTGGTGCTTTCCGCGGACGATTTGAAAGCTCTGGCAAAGAAACTAAAGGAATCCTGCGGGACAGGTGGGACGGTCAAAGACGGCGTCATTGAGATCCAGGGCGAACAGCGTGAGCGGATTGCCCAGGTATTGAAGAAGCTGGGTTATAAAGTGAAAATCGCGGGAGGATAACAACAGTTCTTGATATGCCAAGAAAAAACTCGCCCAAGCAGAGGCGAGTTTTTTCATCCGTTTGTGTTGGTCGAGGCCTAACCCGCTTTTCTTGCCTGTTCCCAGAATTTGCGCGCCTGTTTCGAATGTGCGCTCCAGGCATATTCTACAGGAGCTTCACCGCGATAGAGCAGCTTTGCAATGATGAGGCGGTTGATATCCAAAATGCTCCACGCCCAGAATGTGTAACTGGCGGTCGCCAGAGAGGCAACGATCCATATCAATATGTCGATTATCCGCCCGCCTGCACGCGCGATACGAATATAGACATTATAGATTGTCCATGAGCCTAAGAGGATGAGCTCAAGGCCGAAAAGAAAGCTGATCTGGTCAAAGAAGCTTTCTCCAGAGCTCACTGCATGAAATGCACCCAGTGTCCATAGAGCAAAGCCAAAGAAGGAAAGTTCGATGAATTCCATGAGGGCAATCTTTGATCGGAAATTATCCAGCAATGAAGGTTCGAATGTGGTTTCCATGTTGTTCACTTTCTGTGTTGATAGGATTTATCGCATTATATGTTTAACCCTTACTGGATCACTTTACAGAATGGATATGTGTAGCGCGTTGTAAGGCAAATTCAAAGTCCCTGCTATGCGGAGACAGACTTAACTCGTACGCGGGCTGTGGCTTTCTCGCGGTACCACCACAAACCCACAAGTAGCCCGAGGGATAAGATCAGCATCATGGTTCCAACGAGGTCACCGATTTTTGGATACAGGGTGTTTACTGAATGGATAGGCGTCCTCACCATCTGCACTGCGGCGAAGTTCCCTGTATCTTCTGTTTCGAAAATATCGACATGGTTCACTGTGCGCCCATAGGCATCGATCACGCTGGAAACGCCCGAGCCGGTCTGCCGGTAGATGGACATGCCGTTCTCCACCGCGCGGAAGGTTGCCATCCCCGCGTGGATGTCCTTCACGGCAAGCCAGTCATTGGAGGGCACGAATAGCAGAGCCACATCCTGCTCGCCGGCCTCTGCGATCACGTTCGGGAAGTCCGCGTCCCAGCAGATGACCGCGCTGATCTTTCCATACGGCGTGTCAACAGTTTGCAGTTCGCCGCTGCCGGTCTGTGACCCCTCGAACTGTGTGCCGCCGAATTTGACATGCTTGAGGACGATCTCGCCATTCGGGTCGATGATATGCACCGCATTTTCGGGCTTCTCTATTCCAAAGGTAAAGGTCGGCAAGACGATATAAATCTCTTCCTCTTTCGCAATGGCCGCCGCGTCTGACAACAGCTTCGATACCTGGTCTGGCTGTCCGATCCCCGCACCTTCCTGCAGCGTGACGATCTCTGCTCCTTCTTGTGCCAGTGTGCGGATCTGGCTCAGTTCCTGCGCATGTAATTCCTCCACACTCTGGCGGAACCCTGCTTCATCTCCGGTGCGCAATTGCTGCAAGATACTGGAAAATTTTCCGTCGGGCAGTGAGAAGCCTGCGATCTGCGCGCTCTGCTCGGGCTGGGAGGCAGCGATGGTTCGCCCGAAGCCGAGAACAAGGATCAGGAGCAGTAAACCGGCAGAAGTGAGGGTGAGGCGATCTCGTTTGAATCTGCTCTCCCAGACGTAGTTCACCAGGCTGGCAAACCAGCTCATGACGAAGGTGATACCCCACAATCCTGTAACGGAAGCAAGCTGCATGATGGGTAAAAACCCGCGCTGGGAATAAGCCACCGCGCCGAACGTCCCGAATGGGCTGCCGCTGGAGGAGAAAAAGTCCATAGCGGTGGCTGCAATGGGATAGATCAGCGTCAGCCAGAACGATGATCCAAACCGACGGTAATAGACCCGGTCGATGACGTAGGGGATCAGGCTAAGCGGAGTCATGAGCAGGAAGAAGCCGGCTTCGGCGGCCGGATGAATGCCGTACATAAACGTTGCGCCCCGCCAGGAGATGATGGTTGGGATGGCGCTTGCCAGCCACAGGAGCAAGAAATTCCGCCCGGCTTTTTCACTCTCGCGGAAGAAGCGGATGGCAAAGACAGGCGCGAGCCAGGCTGCGAGCGGAATATTCCAGCGCCCGCCTGCGAAAAGGAGCAAAAAGGCAGCCAGCCCCAGCCAGAGATAACGGATGTTTTTTTTATTCATGAGATCCTCCAGTTTTTAGACCCTAAAGGTTTTTCTGGTCATCAGCGCCTGAACAGGCAGGTTATCGATGCAAACGGAATACCAGCCAGGTGTTGAAACTTTTAGGGTCTGTTTCGATGTTTTCAAGTGTATGAGATCCTCTCTGTTGGCACATCGTCCATTCCACACGGACGGACAGTACAGGCGGACATTGTCCGTTTGGCCAATGCCGGTGAGCGGAGGCATACAGTAAAATTTGCCTACCGGAGTCAAAGTCTCCAGACTTTGAAATTTCAACGACAGGAGTCGTTGACTCCAGGCGGAACCTCTCATGCAATCCAAAAGTCAATTCGCTGGTCTTCCCTTTTACATTTTCATCTCCCTCCTGCTGGCTATGCTTGCGGTGCTTGGCACACTGGCGGTGTTGCGAGTCAATTCTCTTCCCCTCGCAACTCTCTACCTCCTGCTCTTTGGCGCGCATATCGCTCTGTACTGGGTCAATTTGCGCTACCACCAGAATGGACGCTGGGTGACCTTTTATTACATCCTCCAGGCGGCTCTGATTATTGCACTGGCAAATTTTTCGTACGGCGGGGATGGCATCCGTATGAGTGTTTTAGGCTCGACCACCATGTGCATGATCGGCGAATCGCTTGGGTTGTGGGGAAACACGAGGCGCTCACTGGTCCTGGGACTTATCTACGGAGGGCTGGCGATGGTCCTGTTATTTTTCTTGGTGGGCCGCAATGACTTTGGCGCCGCCGTTTCGAACCTACTCGTCAATGGCGTGTTTATTGTGTTGTTCATGATTGTGCTCAACCAGCAGTTCGCTGAGCGCGAGAAGGCACAGGAACTCACGGAACGTCTCGAAAGCGCGAACGCTCGGCTGGCTGCCAACGCCGCCCGGATCGAGTCACTCACGCTGCAGAATGAACGTCAGCGCATGGCGCGCGAGCTGCACGACACCCTCGCCCAGGGACTGTCGGGACTCGTGTTGCAGCTCGAGGCGGTCAAGGCGCATCTGGCCTCACACCGCGTCGAGCGCGCCTCGACTATCGTCGACCAGGCTCTGACCCGGGCGCGCGGCACGCTTGCCGAATCCCGCGCTGCTATCGACGACCTGCGTGCCGCGCCGGTCAACATCGCGGAGTCTGTTCGCGAGCGAGTCGAGCGCTTTATCCAATCCACGGGGATCCCCTGTGCGTTGGAGCTGTCGTCGCAAGAGAATGGCCTATCGAACGAAATTGCCGATCATGCCTTGCATATATTAAGCGAAGCGCTGGCAAATATCACGCGGCATGCACAGGCATCCCAGGTCCATGTAAAGTTTATTGCTCAGAAGGGTCAGTTAGAACTGGAAATCCGCGATAACGGCAAAGGCTTCGATGTGAAGGAACAGATCAGCACGGGGCACTACGGTCTACTGGGTATGCGCGAGCGTGCCCGACTCACCGGCGGCGCGCTGACGGTCGAGTCCAGCCCTACAGCCGGTACAACTGTTCATTATGTGTTTGAGCGTTCATACAACGGAGCTGCGCAATGACACCGATCCGCGTGATGATCACCGACGACCATCTCATTGTCCGCGAGGGGCTGCGCCTTATTTTGGAAACGGCCGATGACATCGAGATCGCCGGCGAAGCCTCCGACGGGGCGGAATGTTTGAATATGGTCCCCACGTTCAAGCCGGATGTCATCTTGATGGATCTGCAGATGCCGCGCATGGACGGCATCACGGCTATCGGTCATTTGCGCCGCGAGTATCCCGGGATTGCCATTGTGATCCTGACCACCTTCAACGAAGACGATTTGATGATCCGCGGCTTGCAGGCCGGGGCGCGCGGCTATCTGCTCAAGGATACAAGCCGCGAGCATCTGCTGGATACGATCCACGCGGCTGCCAGAGGCGAGACTCTGCTCAAACCGGATATTCTCGCCCGCGTGCTTTCGGCTCACACAACCCCGGCGCCTGCAGCGCAGTCCGATTCCACACTCACCGAGCGCGAGCTCGAAGTGCTGCAAGCAGCCGCGCGCGGCGAACGGAACAAGGAAATCGCTTACAAGCTGGGCATTACCGAGCGGACGGTGAAAGCTCATCTCGCCAGCATCTATCAAAAATTCAACGTGGATTCCCGCGCCGCGGCCGTGGCCGTCGCCGCACAGAAGGGATTGTTAAGTGAGTAGGGCGGGTTTCAAATAATTGTCAGGCTAAAAGCCTGACCTGCAAAGCGAGAGAGCGGACAAGGTCCGCTCTCTTTGTTTCCCGCAGGAAGATTAATTTCTCAATTGCCGTGCTCGGCCAAAGAAAGCAAAAGCGATCAACGCAATCGAAAGCGGGATATAAAACTCCGGGTAGCCGGCACTGTTCGCACCAATGAAGTCTAGTCCGGGCGTTTTGTTGAGCGGACCGAGATACCAGAGCGTGATATATAAAATTTCAAATGGCTTGCTCGAATTGCTCCATACACCGAGCGCAAGAGCCAGCGATGGGATAAAAAGCGCGGCAGAGAGAAAAGCGAACAAGCCTGTGGAGTCTCCGTCCATCACAAAACGGATTACCGCGCCGCTACCCATGACCAGCGTGACGATGAGTCCCGCGATCCATTGGGCGGGGAGCTGCCGCCACAATGGAGAGGCAGACGTGAATGTGAATTGTTGAACATTATGACGCGTCTCCCGGCTGCCCATGGATGACCAGATCAAAACAGGCCAGACCCACGCGTAGGGCAGAATGAACGGGCGCGTGGTTTCGGCCGGGCTGACCAGGCATGCAACGATCAATCCGGCCGCGGCGATGTACCACCACCAGTGCTGTCTCTTGAGCAGCAGCTTCAGCTCTGCTGTGAGGACGTTGACGAAACGGAATCGGTTCGCGGCACGGTTGAGCGGGGTCAGTTGAACGGCAGGCAAGGCTTGATGAATGGAAGCAGGTTCAATGTTTAGGGTAGAAAGAGTGCTCTTGATCCGCAAGGGTCTGCCGCGTGACGGATCGAAGCGGTCAAAGAATAGCGCGCCGAGCAGGGTCACCAGGATCGCAAGCCCAATATATGCAAAGCGTGTGGTGACTACAGATGGTGTCCAGTCGATGCCGTGCCATGTGAATGTGCCTGTGATCGGGGTTTCGAGACCGCCGAGCATGAAGCTATTGTCGTAATCCGGGAAGACCTGCAGCACTTCTTCGGCCATGTCTTCTTTGAGCAATGCCATGCCGAGCGGCTCGAGGGCAGGATTCGTTTGGATGATTCCTGCTTCCATGGTGAAAGGAATGATCATCACGAACGCAAAGAAGTATACGACGTTCCCGAAGCCGCCCGCCAGGAACGGGATGGACTCGAACAGCACGGCAACCGCCGCGACCATTCCCATGAGCGGCGTAACAATGAAGACGAACGGTGAAAGGTATGCGCTGAGGTCCAGGCCTGTGCTTTCGCCGCGCAGGAGCTGGATGACAAGCCCGAAGATCACAAGGATCACGACCATTGCCATCAGCACTGCGAAGTTGCTGATCCACTTGCCGAGCATGTAGAACGGGCGCGACATCGGCGTGGTGGCCATGATCTGCCCGACGCCTGTTTCGCGGTCACGTGCCACCGAGCCTTTGACCAGATAGAACCCGAACCAGCCAAGGAAAAACGTGGTGATGATAGCCATCATCCCACCGATCCAGGCGGAGTTGAACTCGCCGCGGTACTGACCGAGTTGCAGACGTACGTTTCCAATGGCGGTTTGATAGCCGAGCAAGGCCACCAGCCCGAGCATCACGAGAAAACTATACCGGCGCACGCGCTCGAGAAAGTCGGCGCGCGCCAGGTGATAAATCACACGCCCCGCGCTCATTGCCTGCCTCGGACAAAGTACAGATAAGCATCCTCGAGATTGGGACTGACGCTCCGCGCCGACGCCTCAGGCTGGCTCCCGCTCACCACGCGGACCTGCACCCCGTCGCTTCTGCGGATCGTCCCGCTGACGATGTGCTTCTGCTTGAGCGCGGGCAGATCGTCGCTGGAAACAGTCCATTCCCAGACTTTGCCTTCGAGCTCTCGCAGCAATTCCTCCGGCGCGGACTCGCACAACCGCCTGCCCTTGTTCACCAGAGCGATGTGGTTAGCGGTTGCCTCCACGTCCGAAACGATATGCGTGGACAGGATCACGATCCGCTCTCCGGAGAGATCTGAAAGCAAGTTGCGGAAGCGGACGCGCTCCTCCGGGTCGAGACCGACGGTCGGTTCATCCACGATGAGCAATTGCGGATCGTTTAACAGTGCCTGGGCGATGCCCACACGCTGTTTCATCCCGCCCGAATACCCGCCCAGCGGACGTTTCGCTGCATCCTTGAGATTGACAAGCAGCAGCAGCTCGTCGATACGTTTCTTTGCTGTGACGGAGTCCAGCCCTTTGATGGCGGCCATATATTCAAGAAATTCCACAGCGGTGAGGTTGGGGTACACGCCGAAATCCTGCGGCAGATAACCGAGCACAGCCCGAAGGGTATCCGGTGAATGAACGACATCAATGTCGTTCCACAGAATCGCTCCATCGGTGGGTTTGGTGATCGTAGCCAGCATACGCATGAACGTGGATTTGCCCGCCCCGTTCGGGCCCAGTAAGCCTAAAATTCCGGGTTTGATATCGAGAGAGAAATTCTGTAACCCCCAGAAGTCGCTGCGATATTGCTTCCCCAGGTCTGTGATGGTCAGTTTCATGATGTCCTCTTGGTATGGAATGTTGCATTGTTCTTACGAGAGAAGGAATGATTCGGTTGCAATTCACAGATAAATGCGGTTTGCCATAAGGTTTTACGATAAAAAAACCTTTTCTATCCTGTCCGGTAGGACGGTTGTTGCGCGGATTTTCTAGCCGCATATTAATCCAAAAATCGGACAATTCATGTATACTTATTAACAGTGCTGCTGTTAGCTCATTTGCACTGTGCAAAATCGGGTTCTCAAGCAGCCATTTCGTAAGTGGGGATATACATTTCATATCAAAGATCGGAAGGAAAACTATAGACACAAACCTAACTCCCTCACAGGAAGCGGAACATATCCGCTGGCAACCCATCGTTGCCAAATATGCAAAACCCCATCTGGGGCGCAGTCTCTGGCAGGTGGCAAATACGCTGATACCCTATTTCGTTTTGTGGGGACTGATGATCTGGAGCATACAGATCTCCTACTGGATCACGCTGGCGTTGGCGTTCCCCGCAGCAGGGTTCCTGATGCGAACCTTTATTATCTTCCACGATTGTGGACACGGATCCTTCTTCAAATCACAGAAAGCCAACGATTTTGTCGGGCGCATCACCGCCTTTTTGAACTTTACGCCCTATTATCGCTGGAAGCACGACCATGCGATCCATCATGCCACTGCCGGCGACCTCGACCGGCGCGGCACCGGTGACGTATACACGATGACGGTGAAGGAATATCTCGTCGCGCCGTGGTGGAAGAAAGCCGCCTATCGCGTCATGCGCAATCCTTTTGCACTGCTGGGGATCGGTCCCCTGATTGTCTTTGTCATTACCCAGCGCATTCCGCCGGCGAAGGGAAGACGCGAACAAGCCAGTGTCTGGTCGACCAACTTTGCGCTGGTGGCTGTGATCGGCTTGCTGTGCTGGTTGATCGGGTGGAAGACCTACCTCATGGTGCAGCTGCCGATCCTGATGATCAGTACAACGATCGGGGTCTGGCTTTTCTACGTCCAGCATAATTTTGACCCGACCTACTGGGACAACCACGAAAGCTGGGAGTTTGTGAAGGCGGGGCTACAGGGCAGTTCCTTTTACAAGCTGCCGCTCATCCTGCAATGGTTCAGTGGGAACATCGGTTTTCATCACATCCACCACCTGAGCGCCAAGATCCCCAACTACAACCTTCCAAAATGCTATTATGAAAATCCCCTGTTCCATGTGACGCCATTAACGATAAGAGCCAGCCTGAAATCCCTGTCATTGCGGCTCTATGATGAAGAGCAGAGGATGCTGGTCGGCTGGGATGGACTGAAACGGTACCAGACTCAAAAAGTGAAAGCGATAAATACCTAGAACACAAGAGACTGGCTTGAGCCAGTCTCTTGTATGAATGGGGATGAAGGATCATTTCCTCTTGCGCCGGTACCCAGTATTTTGTAGACGTGGGATGGATAACCATTAAAACTGGCTTCCGTTGAGATAAAATGAATGGACTATAAGGTTCTTGTAGTCCATTCCTACAGTCCCTAGATAATCATTCGTCGTGTTGGTGCGTCTGCGCCAAGCCTCAATCTTTCAACTGATATTTCTCTACAATCGCTTGCATCTCTTTCACCTGTGACTCCGTCAAGGGACCAAACTGCATCGCGCCCGCGTTTTCCGTCACCTGCCTCACAGATTTGAATCCCGGAATAGGCACCATGCGCTCATCCAACGCCCAGATGTATGCCAGCGCGCCCTGTGCCATGGTCCGCCCATCCGAGGTGAGAACCTCGCGGAGTTCATCGACTAGCTTCAGTCGTTTTACAATTTCAGGATCGGAGAAATTCTCGCGAGAGCGGATGTCGTTTTCAGGAAAGGTGGATGTGGAACTGAATTTACCCGTCAGGATCCCTTTGTTGAGCGGGTCTTTGTTGATGCCGGCAACATCAAAATCCGCGCAGACCTTACGCATTGCGAGGTTGTCATAGATGGCATTCAAACGGAATTGAATGGATGTGCAGTGCTCTCCGGGCGCAAACGCACGAGCACTGTCAACGACGTCCGTACTCCAGCCATACCAGCGGATCATACCTGCGGAGACCAGCTCCTCCAAAACCGATTGCAGCTCCACAGCCAGTCTGGGGTCATAGCCTCCCTCATGCAACTGATAGATATCAATGAAATCGGTCTGCAAACGGCGCAGGCTGTTTTCTACATCCGTCCGTACATTTTTGATGATCTGAGCGGAGTCGCCGTAAACGGTCTTTTTCTCTTCATCGATGATATGCCCAAACTTGGTAGCAATGACAACCCTTTCCCGTTTTCCTTTTAATGCGCGCCCCAAAACAACTTCGCTGTGACCAGCTCCGTAATTCGCAGCCGTGTCGAAGAAGTTAACACCCATATCCATGGCAGCATGAACCGCGCGAATGGATTCATCATCGTCTGTGTTCCCCCAGCCGGCGGGGAAAGGCTCTCGTCCAGGCTGCGCCCATGTCCACGGACCGCCGATCGCCCAGCATCCCATGCCCAGCGCGCTGACTTCCAGTTTGCTTTTGCCCAGGGTTCGTTTCAACATTTTGCCCATCCTTTTATGAGTTGTTCTTGCAGAGAAATGAATTTCCCTCCCGGTAAGTTCTAAGGAAGTTTCGGCTCGTTTGCGCTGATCACATCTTCGCCCAGGTCTATAACTCGGGTGGTATAGCTTTCATAATCGGGCACCAGACGGTCATATTCACCATCCATGAGGGGAGAGGAGATCATGAAATCAGCTGTGGCCCGATTGCAGGCAATGGGAATGTTCCACACAACCGCCATCCGCAGGAGCGCCTTGACATCCGGGTCATGCGGCTGAGGTTCGAGCGGGTCCCAGAAAAAGATCAGGAAATCGATCTCGTTTTCGACGATTTTGGCCCCGATCTGCTGGTCGCCTCCGAGAGGTCCGCTTTTGAGTCTGGCGATCGGAAAGCCAAGTTCTTTTTCCAGGATCTTCCCGGTTGTGCCTGTTGCGAACACCTGATGGTGAGAGAGAAGAAAGCGGTTGTATTTTGCCCACTCCACCAGATCCTGCTTTTTATTATCGTGCGCGACCAGCGCTATCTTTTTGTCGTGTTCCATCGGGATTTTTTTATGAGCCATAATCTATGTTGCTCCTTTCCATGCAGCATCACCCTGCAGGTCGATGGCACCTGCCACGGCTACTGTATGCGTGCTGTTGTAGAAATTATACTTTCCATTCTCAGGCACGTTTGAGAGTCCAAACGGGTAATTTAATCAGCTTGATAGCATCTTTTCGTGATGTAGAAACTCCCTCATCAGCTCAGGCACGATCCATGCATATTCTTTGCGGAGTTCCTCATCCATCCGAGAAATGGTTGTATGCCAGGCGAACGCTTTGACAATTGATGCCACAGGCTTCGAAAGACGGTAAGCAGCCAGCAGCTCATCCTTCGATGCAAACTTCTCCCAGGGCTTAAGATAGAGATTGAGCAGCGCATCCATCTCGAGTGTGAAGGCATAATCATCCAGCTCGAGCGCGATCTCGATGCTCACAAAAAACGTACGCAGTGTAACAAAGGGATGGGTCACGTCGGCGTCGCCCCAATCGAAGAACGTGATCCGCCCGTCTTTGACAAGAACGTTGCCGTCGTGGAAATCGCCATGGTTGATCGACTCGGGAACGCCAACGGCCGCCAGGTCGCCGCAGATTTGCTTGAAGCGCCCAACCTTGCTCCTCACCTCTTCCCACTCGGCGGAAGTCAATCCTTTTTCCTGGTCGATCATCAGACTTTGTTCGTCCGCCAGCAGCTCGATGAACAGTCCGGGCAGCACGCGCAGCCGGTGGTCCGGTAAGCGCAGGGAGAGCAGCTCTGTGATGTGCCCGGCAAGCCCCACCTGCACCTCCGCATAACGCTGGATGACCGGCTGCCACGGCACGAGATCCTTTGTCGGGCGGATGAAGGCGCGCAACTGCTCTCCGCCGTCGCGCATCAGCATCCAGCCGCGCCCCGCATCGACCACGACGAACTCGGGCATACAGTCCGGAAACCAGTTCGACAGCGCCTGGGTCAAAGCGGCTTCGTGGATGGTTTCCGGCGCGGTGGCTTTGAAGTACAGGGTGCCCTGATCCGTGGGGATGTGAAGCACCGTGGACCAGGCATACATATGCGGCTGCTCGATCTCTCCTGTAAGGCGAATGGAGTGACGCTCTGTCTCCTTATGGATCCAGCCATTTACTTGTCTCCGCCATTCAGGGTCTTGCCAGAGGAGTTGAGATGGGCTTGTCATATTATTTTGGTGTCACAAGCAGAGTTACCTGATAATCAGAAGCCTTGATCCCTGATAAATTTCGAGGATAAGGCACAACGCCTACGAGCCATATCACGTGATCGCCGATCTCCGCAAAATTCTCGATCCCCTCGAACTGGCTACCGGGGGCACGCCCTTCCTGGTCGGTGAAAGTCTCCAGTGTAACGTTGGATGGAATCTCACCCGCCCGCTGGATCGACAGGGAAACGGTTACCGGTCCGCTGGCCGCACATTCGATCTCGATCGGGCAGCGGTCATCGCTCAGCACGGAACTGAAGGTGACGGTCAGGTCTGTGCCTCTGATTCTCGCAGATTGATCGCGTGCCAGGGTAAATTCATTGTTAACGCGTGTGTCAATGGTGGGGTCTGCCGCCTCACAGGCTGTCAACATACACGCAAGAACTATAGATAAGAGAATAAATTTTTTCATCGGTGGATTTTTCTAAAAAGATTATAGCATCACAAAGCTCTAATCAAACTCGATGATGAATTTCTTGACACATCATATTCTGCATGTTATCCTTGCGGCTGTAGGATACCAGTAGTTTGCTTTGGAAGTACCAGGTTGGCTCACGGATCGTCCGTGAGCCAGCTTTGTTTTACGCCGTTGAGGCGCTCCGATGCAACACCCAATGAGTACCCTCCATATTTTTTTACTTGCCATAAGGAGGCAAAAATGTCGGAACGTATCAACGGTACAGTCAAGTGGTTCAATGGGACGAAGGGCTACGGCTTCCTCGCTCGCGAAGGCGGCGATGATGTTTTTGTCCACTTCTCAGCGATCCAGGGCGAAGGCTTCAAGAACCTGGAAGAAGGCCAGAAGGTCCAGTTCAATGTGGAACAGGGCCCCAAGGGTCTGCAGGCCAGCAACGTCGTCGTCGTTCGCTAATTGGCTGACAGCTGATCAAAAAATCCCCGAGACCTACATCTCGGGGATTTTGTTGTATTAAGCTGTCAAAAATCTTATTTTGCCCGCCTCATGGTCAGTTTCGGCCGGGTTATCTCGCCCGACGAACTTTGTATCCTTCCTCAGAAATTTTCATTCTGAGGCCGCGCATCATGTGCAGGTACATTGCCAGGTCTTTGACCGAGTAGTAGGCCAGCTTCTCATTGGTGACCCTTCCCCGGAAGTCGAAGCCAGCGTGACTGACGACGATCGCGTTTGCCTGCTTAAGCGCAAACCCATGTTTATGGAGGAGATCCCAGGCTCGAGAAAGATCGTCAGAATTCTCAAAATCTGCCGGGTAGAACCGGGTCTGATTGAAAAAGAGGCTTTCTGCCTGCAGGAGACGAAGCTTGTCCTTCCATTCTTTATCCAGGTCTGCGTTCTCCCAGGGCTGCTCTTCGTCGCCCGCTGCGGCCAACACATTGGTGGCCGGAAGGGCGGCAAATAGCATCGCGACGATGACGGCGGCGAAAATCAATTTTGAATACAATGGTTGTTCCCATCTGGGAACTGCTGTTAACGCGTTCATAGGTTGACTCCTTACTAACGATATGAATTATTAATTTGCGTGCTATAAGATAGCTGTAAGACTGATCTGCGGCCTAAATTGTTCCCGCAGATGGGATGCAATTTTCATTAGAAATTCTGAACCATTAAAAAAAGTGCACACGCCCAGGCGTGTGCACTTTTGCAGTAATCGTGTGTGAAAAAACTGGCTTATTTAACCGTACCGGGTCATGAACTTTTCCATACGGTGCAGGGCCTCTTCGATCTTTTCATAGGCGGTGGCGTAGCACATGCGGGCGTATCCGCTCCCGCCGGGACCGAAGGCATTTCCCGGCACCACGGCGACGTGCTCTTCGCGTAGCAATTTCTCGGCGAAGCCCTCATCGTCCATGCCGGATGCGCCGATGTTCGGGAACGCGTAAAAGGCGCCGCGTGGCTCGAAGGTCCGCAGCCCGAGGCGGTTGAGCCCCGCAACCAGCAATTTACGGCGGCGGTCGTACTCCGCGACCATTTCCTCCACGTAGGGATTTCCGCTTTGCAGAGCCTCCAGAGCGGCGTCCTGGGCGGTCGTCGGCGCGGACATGATCGTGTACTGGTGGATGCGCACCAATCCCTGGATGATATCTGCCGGGCCGCAGGCATACCCGATGCGCCAGCCGGTCATGGCGTAATCCTTCGAAAAACCGCCCAGCAAAACCGTGCGGTGCTGGATGCTATTATCCAGGGAGGGGAAACAGACATGCTCGAAATCGTAGACCAGACGGTCGTAAATCTCATCCGAGACGATCAGCAGGTCATGCTCCTCGGCGATCTGGGCGATCTCGAGCAGCACCTCCCGGGTGGCCACCGCGCCGGTGGGGTTTGAGGGGTAACCGATAAAAATAACTTTTGTGCGCGGTGTGATCGCTTTGCGGATATCGTCCGGGTCAACCATAAAGTTGTTTTCTTCGCGTGCCACCACTTCGATAGGCACGCCGTTCGCCATGATCACTTCCGCTTGGTAAGAGACGAAGCACGGTGTCGGGATGATGACCTCATCACCCGGATCGAGGAGGGCTGTGAACGTGAGGTACAGCGCTTCCGAAACACCAACCGTGGCAATGATCTCGTTGGTCGGGTCGTACTTCACATTGTACAAACGCATGAGGTTGTCAGAGATCGCCTGACGCAGCTCCAATTTTCCCCAGTTCGATGTGTAGTGGGTTTCGCCATTCTGCAGGGAACGGATACCTGCCTCGAGGATCGGCTTGGGCGTGGTGAAATCAGGCTCACCAATGCCGAGTGAGATCACATCCTTCATCGTCGCGGCGATATCGAAAAATTTTCGAATACCCGAAGGTTTCAGTCCAGCTACTCGTTTCGACAGACGGTGAACACTTGTCACTTCATGCATTGCGCCTCCTAAATAGGTTGGATATGCCATTCATCGGGGACTTCCCGATACGTTAGATCAAAGGCCTGTCCGTCGGTGGTCTTGACGCGGAACCCTCTCTCACTGGGTCCACGCCAGCGCGACACGATCTCTGCGATCTCGTAGCGCACGCCCTCCCACGTCAGCGAAAGCGGGCGCTCCGCGTATTCTGAATCCGAGCGACACTCAACAGTATTCATCCGTCAAATTGATATTGCTGTCGTCGCCAATGTTCAACTGGACGGAATGCCCATCGCCCCTGCCCCGGACCTTGGCCTGCATTCCCACCAGGGAGCGACACAGCACCGCGTCCTGGATCTCACAATCTGCCTCGATGATGCTTTCCTCCACCTTGCTATTGATGATCTTGCAATTTGCGCCAATGGAGCAATAGGGCCCGATCACGGAATCCATGATTTCCGCCGTGGGATGGATAAAGGATGGAGCAATGATCTGCACGCCATCCCGAGACTCATTCTCCGTCTTGTTGGCTTTCCCCTTATCCAGCAGTAACTTGTTGGTATCCAGGGTGGCATCGATGGTGCCGGTATCCAGCCAGTTTTCACTGTTGTGGGTGCGAACTTTGGCGCCCTTCTGGATCATGAGGGTAATGGTATCGGTCAGGAAGAACTCGCCTTTGAGCGTAATATTGCGCTCCATCTGTTCTTCGATGGCGGCAAGCAGTTTCTCTGCATTCTTAAAATAGTAGCAGCCCACCACCACCAGGTTGTTATCCATACTTTCGGGCTTCTCGATGAAGCGTGTCACCCAGCCCTGCTCATCCAGCTCGGCAACGCCAAAGCGCCGCGGATCGGGCATGGGCATCACCCAGGCGACCACATCCGCGTCTTCTTGCCCGAGAAACGAAAAGTCCGTTTCCAGCAACGTGTCGGAAAAGCAAACGATCAGGGGGCCGTGCATAAATTCACGCGCCAGCCAGAGTGCGTGTGATTGTCCCTTCATTTCATGTTGCACGACAAAGTGCGCCTTGATCTCAGGATAGTTCTCCCGCATGAACTGAGGCACCTGCATTTCGCCCAGATAGGGTCCAACGATAAATGCATATTCGATATTGTTCTGGTCCGGGATGGTCTTGAACATATCCAGTAAATGCTCAAGTGACGTCTTCCCCGCCACGCTGACCAGCGGCTTGGGCTTGCTCCAGGTATGAGGGCGCATGCGTGTCCCCCAGCCTGCCATAGGGATAAAGATTTTAAAGGTTTCGCTCATAGTAGTATTTTACCGCGCGAATGTATGCAGTACGTTAGAGCGTAACCTTACGAATGTCCCAGCACGGGATGCGGTTTATATGACTCCTCCAGCTTCCTGATTTCTTCCCCAGAGAGCTGGATATCCAGCGCAGCGATGGCCTGATCGAGATGATCCATCTTCGTCGCGCCGATAATGGGTGCGGTGATATGGGGTTTGTTCAGCATCCAGGCCAGGGCGATCTGCGAGCCGGTGACGCCGCGCTCTCTTGCCATATCGGCCACACACTCGGCCACGGCAAAGTCTTCTTCGCGGAAATACAGGCTGTTGCCGAATGGATCGCTGTTCGCCCGCGTGGTTTCGCCGCCCCCGCCACGTTTGCGATTCCCGGCAAAGAAGCCGCGTGCCATCGGGCTCCACGGGATGAGCCCGATGCCCTGATCGATGCAGAGCGGGATCATTTCGCGCTCTTCTTCGCGATAGACCAGGTTGTAATGGTTCTGCATAGACAGGAACTTTGTCCAGCCATATTTTTCAGAGGTGTGCAGGGCTTTGGCAAACTGCCAGGCATACATCGATGACGCGCCGATGTAACGAGCCTTGCCGGTCCGCACCACATCGTTCAAAGCTTCCATCGTCTCTTCGATCGGCGTTTCATAATCCCAGCGATGGATTTGGTAGAGGTCCACATAGTCCATCTGCAGGCGCTGCAGCGATTTGTCGATCGAATCGAGAATGTGCTTGCGCGAGAGCCCTCTGTCGTTGATATCGTCGCTCATCTGCCCATGTACTTTGGTGGCAACAATGACATTCTCACGCTTGACGCCGAATTCCCTGAGCAGGTTTCCGGTAATGCGCTCGCTTTCGCCTGTGGAGTACACGTCTGCCGTATCGAAGAAGTTGATGCCAGCATCCAGAGCGCGCTTAATAAACGGCTTGGACTCTTCCTCTTCCAGGATCCACTCACGCCATTTCTTCGAGCCATAACTCATCATCCCCAGGCACAGGCGCGAGACCTTCACTCCGGTTCTTCCGAGATTTACATATTGCATACTTCCTCCTCTATTCCAGAACAGGGTTCACGTTTTAGAGCTTTGCTTCCATTTCGCAAATGACGCTTTCCATCAGATCGACGGCTTCTTTCAGTGTTTGCGCGTCGAAGGCAAATTTTGCTCCGGCGGTCGCGAACAATTGAGGCAGCGGGACGGTTGCCCCCAGGGCGAGCGCTTTGCGATAATCGGCAACAGCCTTCTTTTGATCCTTGCGTGAATTCGCCCAGACCTGTACCGCACCCAGCAACGCAAGTCCATATTCCACATAATAAAATGGAGCCTCGAAAATGTGACTCTGGCGATGCCAGTAGGTTTTCTTGGCATCCTCCAGGCCGGTGTAATCGATACCGGGCCGGAATCGATCCCATAATGCGCCCCAGGCCTCCTCACACTTTGAAGCGTTGGAACTCTCTTGTGGATGTTCATAGATCCAGTGCTGGAAAGCATCGACCAGGGCCATATAGGGCCAAAACGTGATATTGAACTCAAGTAGTTCGATCATGGCGCGCGCCGCTTCGCTTTCGGTATAGAAGCCGCCGTATTCTTTCGTTTTGTAAGGGGAGGCCAGGAGTTCCATGCCTATGGACGCAACTTCCGCAAATTCGGCTGGCAGATAGATTTCGCCTCGCTGATAGAAATGGATATGGGCGCGTTCAAACTCATGGAATGCATGCCCGCCTTCATGCAAGATCGTTTGCACGTCCTCGGGGGTGTTCATATTGTTCATAAAGACGAAGGGACGGTGGGCCACGTGCAATCCCAGGCTATAAGCGCCGGGTCCTTTGTTCTTACGACTTTCCAGATCGAGCAGCCCTTCATCCATCATGACCTGGAAATATTTCCCAAAGTTTGGATCTACCTGTTCAAAGATGGCGCGCGCTTTCGCTCTAAATTCATCCAGCGTTTCATAGGGCTTGATCGGATTTGTCCCCAACGGGTCTACGTCGATATCCCAGGGACGCACAGTGTCGATCCCCAGGCGTTGCCGTCGCCGTTCAAAAACACGCTGCGCAGCCGGGACAACCACATCTTCGATCGCGGCGTGGAAGGACCTACAATCCTCAGGCGTGTAATCGAAGCGAAATTTTTGTTTCCACATATAGGCTCGGTAGTCAGGCATTCCCGCGTTTTCTGCCATTTTCAAGCGCACCCGCATGAACTTTTCCCACAGTTCGTTGAAGTTCTGCCGTTCCTTCAGGAGTCTGGTACTCAGTGCCTCCCAGGCGCGCTGTCGAACGGATCGGTCCGTTTCATATAAAAGAGCGAGCATTTGTGTATAGGTTAGCTCTTCACCCTCCCATACGACAGTGATGGTCCCTCTGAGCCGGTTATATTCGGCCGCGAGCTTCTGCTCTTCCGCAAGCAGCGGCAGGTTCTCCTCTCTGAAAATATCTGCCTCTGCACGCATCACGCGTAGCGCTGTCTCAAAGCCTTGGGGTGCAAGACCACTGGCGAGTAATTTATCCTTCAACCTCTGTTCCGCGATCTTGACCGCGGGTTGAATCTCTTCAATGAATTGATTATAGGTTTCTTCAACGGTTGGGTCTGCCGTATTGACAGTCGTTGCGATGTAGAGACGCCAATAGTGCTCATCGGCCGTTTCCGCAAGCCGGGACCAGTCATTCAACCAGGCTTCAATCGTTTCATCGCTTAATGAGCGGGATTCCAGCTCTTTATAAAATGGCTCGTAGTCGCTCCAGGTGAGCGCGAGAATGGAGGCTGCATCAGTGGGAAGCGTTTGCGTTTTCATGGATTCCTCATGGATATGATTAAAAGAAAAAGCCGAAGATGGCTTTCTCGTCTTCGGCTTTATTTTACAATAGTGAGGTTGGCCAAAGAAGCGGCGAGCCTCTTAATCCCAACAGATTCAAACACCACGTCCACGAGCTCGTCATCGTCCTGGATGCGGCTGTCGAGGACGATGCCCTCCCCCCAGACCGGGTGGCGGACATGCGCCCCCGCGCGGAACTTGACCTTCGCCACCGAAGCAGACTGTGGTCGGGTATGCGTTGACCAGAGTGTCTCCGGCGCATGCCCGTGGATGGAGCGACCGGTCCGTGTTTTCCCGATCAATAAGTTTGCAGGCACATCATCCAAAAAGCGCGAAGGATAGGTCTCCTCGGCCGCACCGCGCCCGCCGCGTTGGATGGCGCGGATTAGATACAGTTTATCTTTGGCGCGCGTGATGCCTACATAAAAGAGACGGCGTTCCTCTTCCATGCCCTCTGGCTCATCGAATGAGCGGCTGTGCGGCAGGATGCCATCATCGAGACCGACAATAAAGACCGCGCCGAATTCAAGCCCTTTGGCAGCGTGGAGGGTGAGCAGTGTTGGCACATTTCCTTCCGTGATCATATCCTGATCGGAAACCAGCGCCACGTTTTCGAGAAATTCCTCCAGCGGACGCGTGGCATATTCCACTGCCAGGCGTCGTAGCTCTTCCACGTTCCCCCAGCGGTCCACGCCTTCCTCCGAGTCATCGTCGATGTATTCCTTGTAGCTAAGATCCGTGACGACCCGGTCAAACAACTCGGATGTTGTTAATGAAATGGCTGCGGCACGCCAGGTGGCAAGCATCCCGCCAAAATCAGCAAGTGAAATGGATGCGCGTCCCGCAAACGAAGACCAGTAGGGAGAATCGGCGCCGCGTGCCAGGTCAAGAAGCACAAAACCGGGCTGCATATGGTTCTGCCTTGCAACGTTATGCAACGTAAGCAGCGTCTTATCGCCGATGCCGCGCGGCGGGACGTTGATCACCCGGTCGAGGCTGGCTTCGTCGGCAGGGTTGTGGATCAGGCGCAGGAAGGCGACCATATCCTTGACCTCACGGCGCCCATAGAAGCGTTGTGCGCCTACAAGTCGATAAGGCAGCCGCGCCTGTAGAAATGCCTCTTCCACGAGACGGGACTGTGCGTTGGTGCGATACATCACCGCGCACTCACCCGGCTCGAACTGGCGGGAAGCCACAAGTTGTGCAATTGTGTCCACTACAAACGAAGCTTCGGCGTAATCGTCCGGCGCTTCATAGAAAAAGATCTTTTCCCCTTCACCACGGTCGGTGAAGAGCTTTTTGCGCTTGCGATTCATGGCGCGATCGATCACACCCATGGCTGCGTTCAGGATATTCTGCCGCGAGCGATAATTTTGTTCGAGCAAGATTGTCTGTGCGTCCGGGAAGTCCTGCTCAAAGCGCTGGACATTGCGCCAGTCTGCACCGCGCCATGCGTAAATGGATTGATCGGGATCACCCACGCAAAATATGTTCTTATGAAAGGAAGCCAGTTGTCGCACAAGTGCATATTGCGCCAGATTGGTATCCTGAAATTCATCCACCAGCACGTGGCGGAAACGCTGTGCATATTTATCGCGCACAATGGGGTTATCTTCGAGCAGGCGGGCCGTGTAGACCAGCAGGTCGTCAAAATCCACAGCATTGCTGGCGATCAGCCGCTTCTGGTATTCCACATACACGCGCTTCACGATCTCATCGCGATAGGTTGTGGTTGGATATTCGTCAGGTCCGATGAGCTCGTTCTTGGCACGCGAGATAGCACCGTGCACGCTTGCCGGGCGATATAACTTTTCATTGATGTTCAGCTCACGGATCACTCCCTTCACGATTCGTTCCTGGTCATCCGAATCGAAAATGACGAAGTTGGAGCCAATAGGCAGATAGTCCGCCTCACGCCGCAAAATCCGGGCGCAGATGGAGTGGAACGTGCCGAGCATGATCCCCTCGATTGCCTGATCGGGCAGATGTGATTTAACGCGTGCCTGCATTTCTTTTGCTGCTTTATTCGTGAAGGTCACCGCCAGGATCTGCCACGGCCGGGTTCCCTCCACGGCAATGAGGTAGGCGATGCGCTGGGTGAGGACGCGGGTCTTTCCGGACCCCGGTCCCGCCACCACTAAAACCGGACCATTCCCCACTGTGACGGCATTCAGTTGTTGTTTGTTGAGTTTGTCTAGAAATTCCATGAGAGAAAATAAGGGCGGGTCGCTAGACCCGCCCAACCAAAAGGGCTATTTGAGTTCCGATGTACAGTTTGGGCAGCGGGCGGCTTTTAGAGGAATAGTGGTGTAGCAGTACGGACATTCTTTTGTAGTGGGTGTTGTAGGTTCCTCTCTTTTCAGACGGTTGATGGCGCGCACAATAAGGAAGATCACAAATGCAACAATGATGAAATCAATGATGTTTTGAACAAACGCGCCCCATCTTACTTCGGCACCCCCAACAACAAATGCCTGTTCGCTGAAATTAATGCCGCCCATGACAAGTCCGATCAGTGGCATCAAAATGTCATCCACGAGGGATGTAACAATCTTTCCAAACGCACCCCCAATAATCACCGCTACCGCCAGATCCATGACGTTGCCACGTATGGCGAATTCTCTGAACTCCTTTACCATTCCATCCTCCACAAGTATGTATACAAAGTCATTCTACCGTTTCGAAAAGGCACTGTCAACAAAATAGGGGAGAGGTAGGGTGTTAAGAAATATGTCATGGGGGTAATGATTTTAAGCATCCCACTGAAGAGTCGTCTAAAACAGTTCTAGAGAACTGTCTTTTGGGATTCGACTGCTCTACGATTGTCCTACAATTGTATTACTGTTGACGCACTTAGGGAATTAGGTATAATAATTTCTGCTTGGCACTTTAGAACTTTAAGTTCTAGTACTCCATTGTAGTAAAGGAATAAACGGATGCCCGACTTCATTCTTGATGTGCAAGGGCTCGAAACGACGTTCAAAACCCCGGATGGAGTAATACATGCAGTCAACGGTGTTTCATTCGGGTTAGCAGAAGGTGAGACTTTAGGGGTGGTCGGCGAGAGTGGGTGCGGTAAGAGTGTGACCATGCTCTCTGTGCTTGGGTTGATACCATCTCCTCCGGGAAAAGTAATAGCGGGGAAAGCAATATTCGGAGGGCAAGATCTGTTGAAGATGTCAAAAGAAGAGATTCGTCACGTGCGGGGCGCTCAGATCGCGATGATCTTCCAGGACCCCATGACTTCGCTGAATCCGGTGTTGACGATTGGCAAACAGCTTGAAGAGCCTTTGATGTTGCACATTGGCATGACCAAGAATCAGGCTCGTGAACGCGCCGCGGAACTCTTGTCGATGGTGGGTATTCCGAACGCCAAAGACCGTTTGAATGATTATCCTCATCAATACTCGGGTGGTATGCGCCAGCGTGTGATGATCGCGATGGCGTTATCGTGCAGCCCTCAAATTTTGATCGCCGATGAGCCGACCACGGCGCTGGATGTCACCATTCAGGCGCAGATCATGGATCTCGTCAAACGGCTGCGCGATGAGCTGGGCATGGCGATCGTCTGGATCACACACGATCTAGGCGTTGTCGCGGGATTAGCACAACGCGTCCTTGTAATGTACGGTGGCTTTATCATCGAAGAAGCGCCGGTCAAAGAGCTATACGCCAACCCCGAACATCCTTACACCATTGGGTTGCTCGGCAGCCTTCCTCGTGTGGATGAAAAAGAGCGTTCAAAATTGTATTCCATTGAAGGTCTGCCTCCCGTTCTCTACCAAAAACCGCAAGCTTGTCCTTTTGCGCCACGATGCAAATGGGCGATAGAACATTGCTGGAAGGAAAATCCTCCCTTGCTGGTCGTGGGTCCTGATCATCGGGCAGCTTGCTGGGTAGATACCAAAACCGGGAGACATCGCTAATGAGCAACATGAACGCTAACAACAATGAAACACTACTCAAAGTAGACGATTTAGTTATGCATTTTCCGATCTATCGCGGCGTGATCCAGCGCCAGGTCGGCGCGGTGCGGGCGGTGGACGGAGTTAGCTTCAATATCAAACGGGGTGAGACGCTTGGGTTGGTCGGTGAATCAGGGTGCGGCAAATCTACAACCGGTCGGACCATTCTGCAACTCTATCGCCCAACGTCCGGGTCCGTTCATTTCGAGGATGTGGATCTGGTTCGTTTGAAGGGTGAGGGACTCCGTAAGATGCGCCGCAAGATGCAGATGATCTTCCAGGATCCATACGCCAGCCTCAACCCTCGTATGACCGTGGCCGATATCGTAGCTGAACCGCTTACAGTGCATAATGTTGCAAAGGGTAGGGAAATTCAGGATCGTGTTCAGCATTTGCTTGAATTAGTGAATCTCAATCCATCGTT
The DNA here is from genome assembly GCA_035463255.1 of Anaerolineales bacterium. GTDB lineage: Bacteria > Chloroflexota > Anaerolineae > Anaerolineales > Villigracilaceae > Defluviilinea. The sequence goes on from DATHTL010000075.1 coordinate 38,760, forward strand.
TGCCAGTCGTTATCCACATGAATTCTCCGGTGGGCAGCGTCAGCGTATTGGTGTGGCGCGTGCTCTGGCGTTGCAGCCCTCCTTTATTATCTGTGATGAGCCGATATCAGCCCTGGATGTATCCATCCAGGCACAGGTTGTCAACCTGCTTGAGGAATTGCAGGAACAATTTAATCTGACATATCTGTTTATTGCACATGACCTTTCGATGGTCAAGCATATCAGTGACCGTGTGGCAGTGATGTATCTGGGGGTTATCGTTGAGTTGGCAACGCGTGATGAGCTGTATTCCAAACCTCTCCATCCTTATACACAGGCGTTGTTGTCTGCAGTGCCAATTCCCGATCCAATTGCAGATGCAAAACGGAAACGTGTAATTCTGCAGGGAGATGTTCCCTCCCCAGCGAATCCACCTTCAGGTTGCCGCTTCCGCACGCGTTGTCCCATTGCTGAGGCCGTCTGCGCTGAGACTCGGCCCGAATTTCGAGAGATTAAGCCTGGTCACTTTGTTGCCTGTTTTTTTGCTGAAAGGTTCTTATAGTCGTTCCCTTGAAAGGAGGTGATTGTCCCAGAGTCTTAAATGATATCTGTCAACAAATGTGAGTATGTTCTCTACAAACCCTTCAAATTTTGTGAGGAGAAGAAAAAATGCGTAAATTGTTTGTTCTACTGAGCTTGTTGGTTCTCGCAAGCATGATTCTGTCAGCCTGTGGTGGGGCTGCACCGGCTACTGAAGAGCAGCAGCCGCCCGCAGCGACCGATGAAGCTCCTGAGGCGACTGAGGAGTCCCCGGAGGCAACGGAAGCCCCTGCTGGCGAGTTTAGCTCCAGTGACCCGAATACCTATTTCAGACCCACCTTTGGTGAGCCTGAAACATTTGATCCCGCTCTGGACTATGAGACGGCCGGTGGCGAGATCATCTCCAACGTCTATGAGACATTGATATTCTACAACCGTCAAAATGCGGATGAATTCATCCCGCAGCTGGCAACCGAGTGGACCGTTTCTGATGATGGCACGGTTTACACCTTTACTATTCGCGAGGGTGTCACGTTCCATGAGGGTGGCGAGCTTACTCCTTCAGATGTGGCGTACACCTTCCAACGCGGCCTGCTGCAGGGCGGTTATGCCTCTCCGCAGTGGCTGCTGGCTGAACCTTTCTTCGGCATTGGTCTCGACGACATCTCATTATTAGTGGATGAAGGCGCCTCCGCGGACGATCGTGAAGCTCTTTCTGCAAACGATCCCGAAGTGCTTGTCTCGGCTTGCGAACAAGTTAAGGCTGCGATCGTAGCCGATGACGCGGCCGGCACCGTTACCATGACCCTTGCGCAACCCTGGGGACCCTTCTTGGCGACCATCGCCAATAACTGGGGCTCCATTATGGATATGGAATGGGTCATCGAGAACGGTGGTTGGGATGGCTCTTGCGATACCTGGCAGAATCACTATGCCATGACCTCCGAGGAAAACCCCTTCACCCCGATCGCTAATGGCACTGGTCCCTTTATGCTCGACCACTGGACCCAGGGTCAGGAAATCGTGCTGGTTCGCAACGATAACTACTGGCGCACCGAGCCCATGTGGGAAGGTGGCCCGAGCGGCCCCGCCGCCCTCGAGCGTGTGGTGATCCAGAAAGTCGATGAGTTCGGCACCCGCTTTGCCATGTTCCAGGCTGGCGATGCTGACAGCCTCGTGGTTGGCTCCCAGGCGGATTATGCTCAGGTCGATCCTCTCGTTGGTGAGGAATGCCTCTACAATGCGGAGACAGGTGACTTTGACTGCACCGTCCTGAACGATAATCCCATCCGCGTGTATAAGAATATGCCTCAGGTGACTCATACTGATGTATTCTTTAACTTCAACATCGCTAGCGACCAATACATCGGTTCTGGTCAGTTAGATGGCAATGGCATTCCAACTGATTTCTTCCAAGATATTCACATCCGCAAAGCATTCAACTACTGCTTCGACTGGGAAACCTACATCGCTGACGTGATGGTTGGCGAGGGCGTCCAGACCATGACAATCCCCGTGGCTGGCATGCCTGGCTACGAGGCCGATGCGCCCGTCTACAACTATGATCCGGCCAAGTGCGAAGAAGAGTTCAAGCTGGCTGATGTGGACAAGGACGGCATTCCTGCTGGTGACGATCCTGAAGGTGACGTTTGGACAACTGGCTTCCGCTTCGCCGCGACCTATAACCAGGGCAATACCCAGCGCCAGAGCGTGGCTGAAATCATGGCTTCGAACCTGGCCCAGGTCAATGAGCTCTTCCTGGTCGAAACCCTTGGTTTGCCGTGGCCTGCCTTCCTGCAGTCGCAGCGTGACCAGACCCTGCCGGTCTTCATCAGTGGCTGGCTGGAAGACATTCACGATCCGCACAACTGGTACCAGCCGTATATCATTGGTACCTACGGCCGCCGCCAATCTCTGCCGGAAGAGTTGACAGGCCAGTTCCAGGAACTGCTCAATCAAGGTGTATCCGAGACCGATTCGGAAGCACGCGCTGAGATCTATGCTCAGGTCAATCAGCTGTACTACGATGAAGCTCCAGGTATTCTCCTGGCGACCGCGACCACCCGTCGCTACGAGCAGCGCTGGGTTCAGGGTTACTATTACAACCCGATCTACTCTGGCTTGTACTTCTACGCTTTTTCCAAGCAATAAGCCTGCCAGAAATACGTTTAAGACTGAGGGGCCCAGTGATGGGCCCCTCAGAATTAAAAAGTTTCTGCCATCTTGAGCGTCTTGAAAGGGAGAGTGTTTTCAAGATACTTCAGATGGCAAAATCCATCAGATAGAAATTGAGGTACTAAGATGATTACCTATATCATTCGCCGTTTACTGTTGGTGCCGGTTCTGTTGGTTGGGGTCACGATCATGATTTTTGGAATGCTGCAGTTTCTCAGTCCCATCGAGCGGTCCGCCTTATATATTCGAGATATACCTAAAAATGATAGAGCAGTGGAGGGGGCGATCAAGCAGTATGGACTGGATCAGCCACTCTATGTGCAGTATTGGAAGTGGCTGACCGGGGTTGTCGATGAAAGGACCGGCGAGCGTCGGGGCGGGATCCTCTACGGAGATTTTGGTTATTCCCGTGTGGCATCTCAACCGGTTGCTGACCTGATCAAAACTCGTTTTCCGAATACCCTCGATCTAACCATTTGGGCAGTTGCGCCTGTCATCCTGGTCGGTATCTGGCTGGGGGTGCAGGCCGCCGTCCATCAGAACGGAATTATCGATCAGGCGGCCCGCATGTTCAGTATTATAGGCACATCCTTTCCAACCTTTGTGTTTGGTTTGTTGGTGCTTATGATCTTCTACGCAAACCTGCAATGGTTCCCACCAGGCCGTCTCTCAGATTGGGCCAACCGGGTGGTGCTGTCTGACGAGTTTAACCGCTATACACAGTTGCTCACGTTTGATGCCTTGCTCAATGGGCGCTTTGACATTTTCCTGGATGCCCTGCGCCATATGATCCTACCAATCCTGACGCTCTCCTATATCAGTTGGGCCACCTTCCTGCGCGTGACGCGTTCCTCCATGCTGGAGATCCTCCGCATGGAATATATCACCACGGCGCGCGCCAAGGGCTTGCCAGAGAAGGATGTGATCTATAAGCATGCACAACCGAATGCGTTAATCCCGGCGGTGACATTAGCCGGTTTCAGCGTGGTAGGCTTGCTGGGCGGTGTGGTCATCACGGAGACGGTATTTACATATCCCGGGATTGGACAGGCAGCCGCGCAGGCCGCCGCCCAGTTGGATGTAGTGACTGTGCTGGGTTTTGCGCTGTTCAATGGGTTCATCCTTATTGTTGCAAATCTGGTAGTCGATGTTCTTTACGCGTTGGTCGACCCGCGCGTAAGGCTGAGTTAAGAGGTGTGAGATGGCTGAAACAATTCCGAGTGGCGATAACACTCTGCTGCGTGAGACAACGGCTCTCCGCGAAATCGGTTGGTTCGAGCGGTTCCTGGGACCCGAAAACTATCGTATTCTAACTGGTCTACTTAAGACGCCAGCCTCTATCTTGGGTTTCATCCTGATCGGGCTGTTCATTTTTATTGCCCTCGCGGCACCATTGATCATGCCGCCTGTTACCAATGATCCCTATAAAATCCCACGAGATGGTTTTAGCCCCAATCCCCAGCCGCCGGGATCGGAATGGAACCGCAATGTACCGCCCCTGCCCTTCTGGTATGAGCCGATCATGGGAACCGATAAATGGGTGCACATTCTGGGCACCTCCACCGGGCAGTATGACATCTTGTATGGCATCATCTGGGGTACGCGTACGGCCTTTCGCACGGGCTTCATCGTAGTGCTCACAACATTCCTGATCGGTACCATCGTCGGCTCGGTATCTGCGTACTATGGCGGCGCGGTGGATAACATTATCATGCGTATTGTGGATATCTTCCTGACCCTGCCTTTTATCCTGGCAGCCTTGATTCTGGCTGCCGTGATCACCCCGCGTTTTGGAAGGAGTTTGTTGCCCGCGATCATTGCCCTGGTCACGTTCGGCTGGATGTCGTATGCTCGCCTCATCCGCGGTGACATTCTCTCCGTCAAGCAGCGCGATTATGTGATGGCCGCCCAGGTGATCGGTGTTAAGGATAGTCGCATTCTGTTCCGCCATATTATTCCCAACGCTATATTCCCAACCCTCGTCTATGCTTCGTTAGGCATTGGTGATGTCGTCCTTTCCTTTGCCGCGCTCTCATTCCTGGGGATAGGCACCGATATTGGCTATGCTGACTGGGGACAGGTGCTCTCCTTTGCCCGCAACTGGATCACCAGCCTGAATCAATACTGGTATATCATCGTTTGGCCGGGTCTGACCCTTGTGTTTTTCGTCATGGGTTGGAACCTGGTTGGCGATGCCCTGCGCGATGTGCTCGATCCACGTATGCGTGGCAAGACCTAAGCTTTTTGTGCAAAGCAAAACCCCTTTAAAGTTTATCCTTCTGGCTCTTGGAATAGCCCTGCTGTTTGCAGGGCTATTCTTCGATGATGGCATGGCGGACTCGGCACAGTTGCAGGCCGATGTCACTGCCACGCCAGACCGGCTTGCCCAGCCTACATTGCCAGCCACGCCCTCCCAGGCGGACCATGGTGCGGAGGTCTATTGGCTCTCCTGTTTGCCCTGTCATGGTGACAAAGGCCAGGGCCTCACTGACGAATTCCGAACCACGTACCCGCCCGAAGAGCAATATTGTTGGGAACGCGGCTGTCATGGCGAGGTCCCGTATGAAAACGGCTTTAAGCTTCCTATGACGATCCCCGCTGTGATCGGCGACAATACCCTGGCAAAGTTTGCCGATGCCGCGCAGTTGAATGCCTATATCCGGGCCACGATGCCCTACTGGAACCCCGGGAGTCTGGCGGAAGAAGATGCCTGGCGCGTGACTGCCTTCATCCTGCGTGCAAACAATCTATGGGATGGAAGGACTGAGCTTAACGCAACGAACGCAGCCGGCGTAAAGATTGCGCGCGGTGCAGTTCTGACTCCGGTCGCCACTCCTCCGCCGGCCGAAGTTCGCCCAAGAGAGAACAGTATGGTCTGGTTGGTGTTGGCTGGCATACTTGTATCGTTTCTTCTGGTGATGTTCATCCTCAAAAAAATAAGAAATACGACTACAATCTAGAGGGAGGTTGCATGAAAAACTTTATTAAAGCCGTACTTCCTTTCTTAATTCTTGCATTAACACTTCCGGCGTGCGCGCCTCAGGTGACAGTGACTGCCTTTGTCGCTCCCACGCCGACCCTTACTCCTCCTGTGGTGGCCACACCCACCCCTGTTACACAAACTCTGACAGTTTGTCTCGGTGAGGAGCCGACGACGCTTTATCCGTATGGCAGTCTCAATGCTGCTGCGCGCAGTGTACTTTCTGCGATCTATGATGGCCCCATGGATGTGGTCGAATATGCTTATGAGCCGATCATCCTCGAAAAGATCCCAAGCCTCGCAGATGGCGATGCGCAGGTCACTCCTGTAACTGTGAGCGCGGGTACAGAAGTAGTGGATACAAATGGCAATGTCGTGTTACTGAGCACGGGAACCAGAGTGCGTCCGAGCGGTTGCCGCAGCGACGACTGTGCCATTGCCTATGATGGTTCCAGCAGCCTGCAAATGGATCAGATGGTGGTGAGCTTCACCATGCTCGACGGCCTCATGTGGTCAGACGGCGCGCCTCTCACGACAAGTGATTCGATTTATTCGTTCGGACTCGCCTCGAGCGATCTGACCCCCACTTCCAAATTCCTCGTCGACCGCACACAGACTTATGAAGCTGCCGACGAGCAGACGATTCAATGGTGGGGCAAGCCTGGCTTCATCGATCCCGACTACTACACCAATTTTTGGATTCCTCTGCCTCAACATGCCTGGAGTGAATTCCCTCCTGACCAACTTTTACAGGTCGATGTGTCGTCTAAGTTTCCGCTGGGTTGGGGACCGTATATTATCAATGAGTGGGAGGCAGGCAAGCGCCTGCACTTCGTCAAAAACCTCAACTATTTCCGCGCCGGTAGCGGGTTGCCCAGGTTCGATGAATTGGAGTTCTTGATCATCCCTGATACTGATGCAGCGGTCAGCGCGCTGGTCGATGGAACCTGTGACGTGCTGGATCCCTCAACCCGGCTCGATGGACAGGTGGGATTGCTCCAGCAAATGCGGCTCGACAATCAGGCCGATTTACTTACTGCGCAGACCATGGTCATGGAATGGCTGAGCATTGGAATTACCCATGTGTCTTACGATAATAGCTTCGATGTCAAGGTAGACCGCCCGGACTTCTTTGGCGATAAGCGCACGCGTCAGGCTGTTGCCCTCTGCCTCGACCGGCAGCGGGTGGTGGATACTGTCTTGTTTGGTCTGTCACAGGTGCCGGATAGTTATGTGCCAGCAGACCACCCACTGCATAACGCCAATATTCAGACGTATGAGTTCAACCCTGCTTCGGGCAATCAGATCCTCGAGGACGTGGGCTGGATCGACAAAGACAACGATCCGTCTACGCCGCGGGTCGCCGCGAACGTGACCAACGTGCCTATCGATACGCCTCTGGTGCTTAACTACTACACGAGCTCTGCAACCCAGCGCCATCAGGTCGCGGAAATCTTCACTCAATCGCTGGCGGAATGCGGCATTGGCCTGAATGTAATCTATTTGACTGCTTCTGATTTTTACGCGCAAGGTCCCACGGGGCCGTTGTTCGGTCGTCAGTTCGATCTTGCTGAGTACGCCATGGGCGTCAACAGTCTAGAGCCGCAATGCGCCTGGTTTACCAGCTCGCAGATCCCGAGTGAGACCAATCAGTGGGTGGGAACGAATGTCAGCGGTTATGAAAACCCCGTTTTCGATGCGGCCTGTCAAAAGGCGTTGCAAACCGTTTCGACGGATCCCGAATATGCCTTCCACCAGGAAGCTCAGGCAATCTTTGCTGCAGATATTCCATCCATTCCTCTCTATTTGCGGTTGAAAGTGGCCGCCGCGCGCCCTGACTTTTGTGGCTTCACTCTTGACCCCTCTTCTTCCTCCGCGCTTGCAGATATCGAAACATTCGGCTATGGCGAGACATGCACGCCTTGATTCCTCTGTGACGAAGTGCTTCTGTCACCGCTTTATCGCATGAGTTTTCACTGAGTCTTCCCATGTCAACATGGAAACAGACAAAACTTTGCTATAATGCGTGCATTCCTGAACACGGGAGCTTCCTGTAATGACTAACACAAAACCTTTGTTGGAAGTAAAAGGATTGAAGACATATTTCTATACGGAAGATGGTGTAGTTCGCGCGGTGGATGGTGTCAGCTTTGAGGTGTATCCAGGGGAAGTGCTCGGCTTGGTCGGTGAGTCAGGTTGTGGCAAGAGTGTTACATCGCTTTCGATCATGCGCTTGATCTCCAAACCCGGACGGATCGATGAAGGCGAGATTTTGCTGGACGGGGAAGACCTGCTCAAACTACCCGAAGAAGAAATGATCAAAGTGCGCGGAAACCGGATCTCGATGATCTTTCAACAGCCGCAGACCGCGCTCAATCCCGTCTTTAAAGTAGGCGATCAACTGGCAGAAGTGCTGGATGTCCATCAGGATCTGGGGAAAGAGGCCGGCTGGAAGCGCGCCGTGGCTTTGCTCAAAATGGTCGGTGTGCCTGATCCCGAGCGCCGTGCCGAAGCCTATCCTCATGAGCTCTCCGGCGGTATGGCGCAGCGTGTGATGATCGCGATGGCGCTGGCCTGTGTCCCAGAGCTGTTGCTCGCAGATGAACCGACGACCGCGCTGGATGTGACCATCCAGGCGCAAATCCTCGACCTGATGCGCGACCTGCGCACAGAAATGGGCACCTCGGTCATTCTAATTACCCACGACCTTGGTGTGGTGGCAGAAATGGCGGAGCGCGTAGCGGTGATGTATGCCGGCGAGATCGTCGAGCAGACCGATGTCAACTCTCTGTTCGACCAGCCACTACACCCCTATACACAAGGTCTGATCGGCTCGATCCCCATTCTGGGTGAAATCAAGGAGAGGCTGGACGTGATCCCCGGCTCG
>DATHTL010000076.1:0-21107 GCA_035463255.1 Anaerolineales bacterium
AGCCCCAGACGGTATCGTCCGGGTTGTGCTGGTAGAACAGGTGATATTCACCTTCGTAGAAAACTAGTCCGTTTGGGTCATTCATCCATTTTTCGCTCGGAGTGAAATGATATTGGGGGCGGTAGGGTTCGTCGAGAGGCATCTCGGCGAGACGCTCTGTGTTGAAAGACGGGATGGATCCGCAACTCTGGATAGCTGCAAACATAATTAGGAATGCAATGAGCAAACTTATTCGCTGCATCCAATTTGCGCGGATTGACATTGTCATTACATCCTTTTGTCACAGCACCAGTTCGATAAAACAGGAGTGGCTATTGCCAATCTGAAGTTCGGGGCAGGGCCTTAAGCCCTGCCCCCTTGTAGAGGAGACTGATTATCAGAAACCATAGTTACTGTTATCCTGGATGTCCTGTTCGATGGCATCGACGGCGTCATCGAGTGCGTTCTGCACATCCCCACCGTCTCGGATCTTCAAACCGGCTTGTTCGAACTGGCTGGAAATGGTCAGGTAACCGGGCGTTTCTGGACGTACCAGGGCAAACGCCTCTGCCATTTCGTAGAACGAACGGAACGGGCCCCCTTCCTTGTACTGCTCGGTCAGGGCTGCGGCATCCGCAGTGGTTGGGATCAGGCTCGTTTTTTCGGACATCAAGGCAATGTTTTCTGGTGTCATGGCGGAGAGCACGAACTCGAAGGCGCCTGGGGTCGCCTCTTCGGGACAACTTGTCGTTACGCCCATCTGCCAGGAACCCGCACCAATTTTGGGACCGTTACCGAAATCGGGCGGAGGCAGGAAGAGCGCATCGTCGCCGTATGTATCCAGCACTGTTTGGGCAGACCAACTCCCTGTGTACCAAAGAGGAATCCGTCCCTGCAGAAAGCCCTGATCATCGGCCGGGGTCGCTGGTGCGTAGCCTTCGGTAAACAGGCTCTGGAACCACTCACCCCAAGCGAGGGCTTCCGGTCCATTCAGGACACCTTCTGCGGATGTGTAGGTGCTGCGGTCGATCAAGTCACCGCCAAAACTTTGCAGCATGGGGCTGTATGCGTACGGCCACCATTCGCCTGTAGAGCCAGCGTTTACATCGAGCGCGTATTCAAACTCACCAGATTCTTTGAGCGTATCAAGAGCCGCCATGAACTCATCCTTTGTCCAGGGCTCCTCAATCGTGGGGATACGTATACCGTGCTTATCCAGGATGGATTTACGTCCATAAATCAGGAGGGCAACATCGAACTGACCCAGGGAGTAGATATGGCCGTTGTAGCGGCCGACATCGTTGTTGAGCACACCCATGGCTTGGATATCTTCTTCGGTGACAGGCAACGGTTGGATATATCCAGACCAGGCAAAGTTGGGAACTGTAGGTCCATCCAGGTCAATGATACAGGGAAGGCTGCCTGCTACGGAAGCTGCTGCCACCGAGTCATTGTAGGAAGCCTGGGGAAACGATTCAATCGTGACAACGTATTTGTCACTCTGGGCGTTGAAATCATCTACCCATTGCTGGATGACCTCCAGTTCGTTCGGATTTCCGGCAGAATGAGTCCACAGGCCGATGTTAATTTTGTCGCCGGTTTGAGCAGATGCCTCCGTGGCAGCCGGTTCTTCCGTAACGGCAGGTGGCTCTGTTTTAGCCGGAGCCTCGGTCGTTGCCAGATCCTGGGTCGAGGCACCCCCTCCACAAGCTGTAACGAGCAGGGTTGCAATGACGAGCACGGCGTACATCTTCCAAAGTTTGATTTTCATTGTTCCTCCGAAACTAAATACAAGGTGATTATCAGTCGCTTGAAATTTCGTTTGTTTATGGCTTTTATTTGAGCTCCTTTCTTCGGAAAGAATGAGGACTAAATGCATGAATGGGTCATCACTTAGTAATTCGTATTACTAAATTAGCCAAAAAAAATGGTTAGTAGAGAGTTTCTTACTTTAAACCGACTCTCGTTCTACTAACCGGCACTCAATTTTGTGTTGTATCGGATCGCTATGGTCAGGCTGCGAAAGAATATCAACCAGATGCTGAGCTGCCCAACTTCCCATCTGGTAGTGAGGCAGTTCCATCGTGGACAACGACGGGTACAAGTGGGCAGCGATAATCTCCTGATTGTCGAAACCCATAACGGCGACATCGTCAGGGATTCGCAGAGCCAGCTTACGGATAGCATCATAGGCGCCCATTGCCATGCGATCGTTGAAACAGAATAAGGCAGTGGGACGATTTTCCAAACTCAATAGATGCATTGCACCACGGTATCCCCCCTCTTGAATGCTCTCGTCACGGTAAACCAATTCTAGCTTGAAGGGCACATTATAAGACTCTAAGGCAGCCTTATACCCCTCTAAGCGACCGGTTGTGGCAGGGATGTCATCAATGTTATTGATGAAACCGATCTGGCGATGATTATGATCCAAAAGGTATTTTGTGGCAACGAAGCCACCGTTGTATTCATCCGGTACGACGGACGGCAACTGTCGATCTTCTACAAAACAATCCAAAAGAACCGTTGGGATTTCTTGCAGAGCAGTTGGGAGTTTGACAGGGCGATGGTACATTGTGGCATAAATGATTCCCTCGACTTGCCGCCCCAGCAATAAGTCGATCGCTGTCTTCTCAAGGTAACGGTTTGCCTTAGTATTCACCAAAATGAGGATTTTGCCATTTTCCCAAGCAATATCCTGGGCTCCTTCAAAAATCTTGCCTGCATATGGTGTAATCGCGATCTCATCTGTTATGAAACCAAAGATTCCCGATCGTTTCATTCGTAAGCTTTGGGCCAAAGCATTGGGACGATACTCTAGTGCTGCTACAGCATCCAAAACTCTCTGTCGGGTTTCTTCCGGAATGTTAGGGGTATTCTCATTATTTAACACAAATGAGACCGTCGTCTGGGACACCCCCGCATGACGAGCGACATCTATACTGGTAACGTTGCGTTTATTTTTTCGGGCTGGCATATGAATATTTGTAATACGAATTAGTAATACCTATTACTATAATACAACTTTTGGGTTTAAATGTCAAGAGGCAATCTCTGAATAGTGGCATTTATTTTGTATCTTGTCCTACCGACAAAAAGATTTGCCGAAATTCTACCTGATCATTAACTTCGAACGATCTTGAAATGCCTCCGCCAAATGCCCAGACTGGATTTTCTCACTCCCTTCCAGATCTGCAATTGTGCGAGCCAGTTTCACGCTTGGCGTGCGATGATAAGCACACGCCACAAATTGATCTGCATCATCGCCGCCCGCATCAGGCTTTGGTCTTCATGTTGCAACTTGTAAAACGGCCCGATCTCCCCGATGCGCATATCTGCGTTGCAGATGATGTTGGATACTTCCTTATTCCATAACTGCTTTTGGTGAACAGCGCACGAGGCGAGAGCATAGGATTAAATTACGTTATTGATTTCCCTACATTACCTGCATTCAGGCTCATGCTACATGTGGTATCTCCAAAAAATTTTTTGGACCGCATGCCGGGATTTTGTATGGGAAGCAGGAATTGTTAGAAAAGTTGTTTGCCTACAAAGTTCGCCCGGCAACGAACGAGCTCCCGGGTAGGTTCGAGACCGGGACCCAGAACCATGAAGTCATTGCAGGTGTCCTTGGCGCCATCGAATATTTCCAGTGGATCGGCCGCGAGTTTGGAGATGACAATATCGCAGGCAATGATCAGGGTCGCCGGCTGGAGCTCAAGAAAGGGATGACGGCCATCCACACCTATGAGCTTGGACTCAGCCGTGCTCTTCTCTCTGCTCTGGAATCTGTGCCTGGTTTACGCTTGTATGGACTCACCGATCCAAATCGCTTGGAGGAGCGTGTCGCAACATATACGTTCCGCTTGACGGATCTGCATCCGCGCCTGGTCGCGGAAAAGCTGGCAGCACAGGGAATTTGCGTCTGGGATGGAAATTACTACGCCCTCAACGTGACCGAACGGTTGGGCGTGGAGGAAAGCGGCGGCATGGTGCGCGTCGGCGCTGTCCATTACAACACATTGGAAGAAGTGGAGCGGCTAAAAGAGGCGTTGCTGAAAATTGCGGGTGGGTAGGACGGGTTTGCTGCGCAGAGCCTCGGTGGGGGCAACCCGCCAAAACTTGCACTTCAAGAGATTGTCAGGCTGAAAGCCTCACCTACGTAACACTTTGGCAAGTTGTATTACTGTAGCGCGACGTTTATCTCGTCCAAAATACTCTGCTGTAGTGCGACACCATGTTGTCGCACTACAGCTATTTATGCAACAGGCAAAGACACAGAGATCGAAGTGCCCTGCATAGAATCTGATTTCAAAGCCACATCCCCTCGATGGGCGTCGACAATCGCTTTCACGATCGCGAGTCCTAATCCGTTACCGGGAAATTCAGAGGCATTGCGGGCGCGGTGGAACCGTTCAAACAAATGAGGCAGATCTTCAGGCGGGATACCAATACCGGAATCGGAAACCGTCAGCATGACTTGATCGGATATGACTTCAACATTCAGCGAGATCCAGCCCGTGGCAGGTGTAAATTTGAGCGCATTCTCGAGCAGGTTGTTGAGGACCTGTCTCAGCTGGGTTTCGTTTCCATGTACGTCTATCGATTCATCAGGAAGGCTCATGGTAAAAGAACGATCAGCTTGTTCGGTGCGGGATGCGAATTGTTCCCCGACTTCACGGGTGAGTTGAATGATATCTACGGGTGCGAACATGATCCTGGATTCCGCGGCTTCGATGCGCGAGAGGTCGAGCAGGCCTTGCACCAAGGCTTCCAGCCGCTGACCCTGCTCCTGCGCCCGCGACAGGTACCGGCTGCGCGTCGATAGATTTCTTTCATTCGCCGCTAATTCAATATTGGCTTGCAGCGCTGTGAGGGGCGTGTGCAATTCATGGGCAGCATCCGCAACAAACGAACGGAGCGTTCCGACAGTCTCCTCCACCCGCGCAGCCATCTCGTTGAACGATTGACCGAGCGCCCCGATTTCATCACTACTCCGAACATCGGCCCGGGCCGAAAGATCGCCCTGCGACATGCGCGAGGTAATGGTAGTCAGCTCGGTCAGCGGGGTCGCGATCCGGGTGCTAACCAGCCAGCCCGCAAGTCCCGCCAGCACCACCGCGGCAATGCCTGCAAGGATCCAGCCGTTCGTCACATTGTTCAGGATTTCATCGCCGTACGCGGGCCCATCTGAGAGTATGACTTTTCCGAGCGGGTTTCCATCCTGATCCATGATCTGCTGCTCGACCACCTGCGCAGAGCGGCGCCCTGGCGTGCCCGCATCCGAACCGAGCAAGCCATACATGGATTCATCCGCAGGCAAGGCCACGCCCACCGATCCTGGACTGAACAGGATCACATCCTCTTGTGCGCTGAGTCCACCGGAGGTCCCGCTTCGCAAAACCTGGATCTGGAAGAATTGGCCGGGACCAACTGGCACTGCCTGCTCCCCCTCCTCTGCGGGACGCACAACAGATTGCCCGACAGGAAGTTGAAACGGTCGTTCGCTCGCAATGAAGAATATTTGTTGCGCCTCAGGCACGCCCGAATCGGCAAGCTGCTGTCCGGCCGAATCCAGGATCTGTACACGGGCTTTGAGCATAAAAGACCAGCTTTTCGACAGCTCCTGGATCATCTGCGGGGGAAGATCTGCCTGCAGAAGCTGTGAAGCGATCGACCCGATCTCGATGGCGCGGGTTTTCAGATAGGTCGCCTCCTGCCGGTCGTAATAATCACGCAGAATGGTGCGCAGGGCCACACCCAGTGAGAACGCCGCGAGCAGCGCGATTGCGGCATAGCTCAACATCAGTCGCCATCGGATCGAGTCGAATCTCATCGTGGGTACCTTAAATCGAAAGTCTTGTTTTCAAGGATTCATTTCTCACCATAAAAGTCTTAAGCAATTTCCTTGGTGTTACTTAGTGACCTTTGTGGTGAAACGCTTCTTAAGGGGCCCCAGGGGCCCGAATCATGAACGGTGTGGAGAAGACGATCACATCTGCGATGATACGGTCGCCAGCCTTGCGCCCCCACACCTGAATGGAGCTTTGCTCGGTAATTTCTTCAATTGTACTCAGTTCAACCGTTTGTTGAACTTCAGCACCCGGGTCTTCCTCGTTGAGCTTTGTCGTGTCTTTGTAGATCACGGTATTGGAAGAGATGACGACCTCAACTTTTGGACCACTGAAGTTAGCATCCATTTGCGGCTCTTCACCGGGCTGAGCTTCTACGATCACGCTGACATCTCCCGTACCGATAAAGATGCTGTTGTCTTTTCGTTCCACGAACATACCGATCTCGTCTGGCTGGGTGGCGGGTAATTCTACAGCAGGCGCAATATTCAGGGCGAAGGTTTGCGCCTGTCCGTCCGGGCCTTGTACCGAAATGACATTCTCCTGAGGTCCGCCGCGTGCCATATTCGTTGGCTGGATGAAATAGCGTGCAGCCATGAATGCTGCCGCAGCCAACACGATCACAATTCCCGCGCCGATCAGATACGGCAAGACAGACCTGCGAGGGGTGGGGGTAGGTGTTTCTTGGGTTTCCATCTTCAAATCTCCTTTTAGATAAACTCGTTGGTCTCGACGCGAGCGTCGAGACCAACGTTCTTATTCATATCTCAACGCCTCGATGGGATCGAGCCGTGCCGCGCGCAACGCCGGGTAAATTCCAAAGAGAATTCCAACAACGACCGAGACGACCAGTGCGAGGGGAATACTGCCTGGCTCCAGCAATGCCAGGCCGCTATTTAAAGAGGCCGCCAGCGGGATCGAGAGAATTCCCATCGCCACACCCAGTACCCCGCCGCCCACACTGATCAGAATGGCTTCCAACAGGAATTGCAGAATAATGTCCCTCGAGCGTGCGCCCACAGCCATGCGAACTCCCACTTCACGCGTCCGCTCCGTGACGCTGACGAGCATTACGTTCATGATGCCGATGCCACCCACGATCAGCGAGACGATCGCCATGGCCGCCAGCAGCAGCGAAAACGTATTGGCAGCTTCCTGTTGCGCGCCCAGTATGTCCTTACGCGTAGTGAGGTTGAAGTCATCCTGATACTCTCCATTGGCATCGGGTTGAATCTCATGCCGTTCCCGCAAATAAGAACGGATCTGATCCTTGGCTTCGTCCATGCGGCTTTCGTCGGTCACAAAAGCGGTCATCTGCACAGACGGCTCATCCTCATAGAACATCTCGATCACCGTGCTGATCGGCATGAACAGATTCAGGTTAGGGTTGTTCCGGTACCTTTGCGCTTCATCCACATATTCCAACTCGCTCAGGACGCCGATCACTTCACAGCGCTTGCGATTGACCCAGATCGTCTGCCCTATAGGATCATCGCCTCCGAACAGGTCAGTTGCGGTCTGCGAACCCAGCACGCAAACGGGACCGCTTTCGAGGACTTCAGCAGCGGTGAAGAAGCGTCCATCTGCCAGATAGCTTTCAAGTGTTAATACTTCGCCATCCTGCCTGTTCACGGGTTGCACTTCCCCTGCGCTGACGATGCTCTCCAAGGCGCTGGCTGTAACGCCCGAAATCGTCAGGTCGAGTGTCGCGCGTCCAAAGCGGGCCTTGGCGGGCGCATTCACCGCCATATCCACTCTCTCCACCAGCTCCACCTCTTCAGGCATGAGCAATCCGTCTTCATAAGTCAATTCCTTCCCAGCGGTAACAAGCTCATCATTGTCGAATGCCATGACCGTGCTGATCTGCACCTGATTGGCGCCCAGGAACCGGAAGCGGCTCTCCACGGCGGCACGCGCGCCGTTGCCGAGCGCGAGCATGGCGATCACTGAGGCCACGCCGATAATGATCCCCAGCATGGTGAGCACAGCCCGCAACTTGTTTGCGGAGACACCGCGCAGCGCAGTCCGCAGAAGATCACGCAGTGACATAGCCCAGCTCATCTTCCCTCAGCATCCCATCGCGCATCGTGCAGATCCGGCTGGCATGGCGGGCAATGTTGATATCGTGCGTGACCATGATGATGGTCTTCCCTTCAGCATGCAACTCTCTTAAGAGAGACATGATCTCTTTGCCGGTGGCGCTATCCAGGTTTCCGGTCGGTTCGTCGGCGAGGAGCACGACAGGCTCGGTGATCAAAGCCCGGGCGATGGCCACACGCTGCCGTTCACCGCCGGAGAGCTCCATGGGCTGGTGTCCTGCCCGATGCTCCAGCCCGACGCGGGCGAGTAACTGCATGGCTTTTTTGTATTGCTGGTCAATTCCATATTCCCCCTTGCGATAGGCGAGCGGCAGGGCTACATTTTCCCAGGTTGAAAAGCGAGGCAGCAGGTTGAAGTTTTGAAAGATAAACCCGATGCGCCTGCCCCGAATGGTGGCCAGATCGTCGCGGCGCAGCGAGAAGACATCCAGCCCTTCCAACCTGTATTGCCCGGCAGTGGGCCGGTCCAGCAGGCCGATCATGTTCAGCAGAGTCGATTTGCCGCTGCCGGAGGCGCCCATCAATGCCAGGAACTCGCCCTGGTGCACGTTGATGTCCACGCCCCGCAACGCATGCACAACGGCATTGCCCATCACATATTCACGCGTGAGTCCGATCGTCTCAATGACGATCTCCGGGTTTCCGATCATTGAACGACCACCTGTTCGCCTTCGCTCAACCCGGAGACGATCTCCACATCCGAATCACCGCGCAGGCCGATGGTCACTGTGCGCGTCTCGATGGTTTGATCCGTCCAGACCTTGAGCGAGACTTCGTTCATACCTGAGGCGCGCACCACCGAACGCGACAGACATAAGACACCGGAGCGTTTTTCGATCGTGATCGCTGCATCAGCGGTCATGCCATCGGCAAGTCCATCCGGCACTTCGTCCAAGGAAATATAGATGTTGTAACGTGGGCGGTCGCCTTCGATCCGCTTGGGGATGATACGCTCGATTTTTCCCTGCACCGTCGCATCCGGGCGGGCATCGAAATAGACCTCCGCACTCTGCCCGACCGAGATGATGGGATAATCTTCTTCGGTAATATTCGCGACAACTTCCAGAGCTTTGGGATCCCCGATCGTGAACAAGGCTGTTTCGGCCTGATAGGTCTGTCCGGACTCGGCAGAGACTGCAAAGACAATGCCATCAATCGGAGCCTTGATCTGCAAACTCTCCAGCACCGCTTTAGCTGCGTCATACCTCGCCTGTGCGAGTGCCAGTTCGGAGTCCACTGCAACGATTTCACTTTCTGTCGGCTTGCTCGTATACCAGCTCAGCTTGGATTCCAGATCCTTCAGGTTTTGCTTGGCAGTCGTCAAACTTGCCAGCATCTGGGATTGGACCAGTGGGTCTTCCGCGTTTTTTGCCGCATCGCTCAGATCAGAAACGGTGTTCTTCGCCGCCTTGATCTGTCTCCGCAGATCCTTAATGAAGTCATCTGTGGCGCGCGGATAATCCAGCGAGGTCCTCCTCTTTTGAAGTTTTTCCAGTTCCTCCTGGGCCTCCAGCAGATCCAGCTGGGCTTGCGTGGTCGTGACCGGATCCAGCTCCGCCAGGATCTGCCCCGCTCGAACCTGGTCACCCACCCGAACATTCACGGCTGAGAGCCGTCCTGTGGCGGGCATTTGCACATCGACTTCATTCACGTTGATGGCGTTGCCCGGCGCGGTAACCGTCTGTTCCACATCACAGGTGGTCACTGCAACTGTGTTTGGCGTGGGGGTGGGTTCAGGTGTGGCTGTTGTCGAGAATCCCAGATATCCCGCGGTGGAAATGATCAATATGGAGACGAGAGAAAATAATACGACGGCGCGTTTGCTCACGGTGAAACTCCCAAGATAAAAAATTCAGACAAGGGTTTGCCTTTTCCAAAAGTATATGTATAGGAAATTTCAACCGGATTGTGATGTGATTAAGATTTCGTAATCTTGGCCCCCACCCTGGCCACCCCAAATCGAAGAGCAGATTTGGGGGAGGGAAATACTTACTTTGCCATGCGATATCCGATTCCGGGCACGGTGAGGATCAGAGATGGTTGGTCTGGCTTCAACTCGATCTTTTCCCGCAACCGGCGGATATGCACGTTGACCGTCTTTTCGCTCTCGATATCGGGCGCGTAACCCCAGACCGCTTCCACAATTTGCGCGCGGGAGAGAGCCTGTCCGCGGTGCCGCGCGAGATATGTTAAGAGACGGAACTCAGTAGGCGTCAAATTAATGGATTCCTCCCCGCGTCGCACCTGACCTTTTGCCTGATCCAGCACCAGATCGTTGATCACCACTACAGCCGACTCCGCAGAAGAATAATCGCCGTAGGCGCGTCGCAGTTGGGCTCGAACCCGCGACACCAGCTCCCGCAGACTGAATGGCTTGGTCATGTAATCGTCCGCACCCATCTCCAGACCAAGGACTTTGTCGACTTCATCACGCTGGGCCGTCAACATAATGATGGGCTGGTGCAAACCGATGCTCCGCATCTGGCGGCAAACGTCGAAGCCCGAGCCATCTGGCAAGCGGATATCCAGCACAATCAAATGGGGAGAATGCTTCTGTGCGTATTCGATCCCCCTTCCACCCGTCTTGCTTAGCTCAACCTGGAACCCATGTTGCCGAAAGCCATCGAGCAGGCTTTGTCCAATGGCGGGATCATCCTCGATGACCAGAATACGGTAAGGCTCCATATAGACAGGGATTATAGCATTTGGTTCCAGACCGGATACATCCTCAGACGTGGGGCGTTGTATTATCTGGTTGTTATTCGTTTTAAACTGTGGAAAGATTTTACGAGATGAGTGAACGCATCTATGAGTTACAGGCCGCCCAAACGCTTCACGCCCGTCAACGCGGGCAGGGATTAGCAGCTTTGAACAGCCTTTTTCGAAGCGGTACAGTGCCCAGCCCCACTCCCGATGGACGTTATCAAGGGAAGCTTCTCGCAATCCAGATCGCACCGGGTCTAACGCAACTGGCCGAATTGTTGGCGGGCATCTGGATGCCATGGCTTGGCAAAACGTTTGATTCCAAGCGCCAGTCCGGGGAGAATCTCCTCATTCGAGCATCCTACCCTCTGGCGCGTATTTTCAATCCACTCTATCGGGGCTTTAGATATGGAGACAAAGCCTCTTATCGAGCCTTCGCATTTCGAACGTATATAGCACCCGGACTCATGGACACGGACCGTACGGTACTGAAAATTGACTACAACCTGAAGGAAAATCCCGCGCTTACCGTCCGGCGAGTGCTCGATGAGCTAGTGCAATTAGATGACCGACTCTATCTTGGGAAAGCACATGTACACTGGTGGTGGGGACAATGGCAAACATTTGCCTATTTTAGACTAACAAAATGAAACATGACCGCCCTGATAAAACTTTCACTTTGCAATCTGCAAAACTGAATTGTTCTATTGTTTTGTGATCTCGAGGAAAAGCTCTACCACCCGGGGATCAAACTGCCGCCCTGCCTGCTCTTTCAGATACTCAATGGCCTGAGAATGCGACCAGGCAGACCGGTACGGGCGATCGGATGTCAACGCGTCGAACACATCGACAACGGCGAAGAGTCGCGCCACCAACGGGATCTGTTCACCCTTTAGTCCATAAGGGTATCCGGAGCCATCCCAGCGCTCATGATGATAAAGCGCAATATCGAGGGTCTGCCGCAAATTAATAATGGGAGCCAGAACATTGTAGCCATAGACGGCATGCTGCTGCATGACCTGCCGTTCCTGCTGTGTTAAGCTTCCGGGCTTGAGCAGAATGGCATCGGGAATACCCAGCTTGCCAATATCGTGCAATAGCGCTCCCTGCCGAATGGCATCCCACTGATCGGGCGGAATCTGCATGTGTTCTACAAACTGCATCATCAATATGCTTACCCGGCGAGTATGCCCCTCTGTCTCCAGGTCGCGCAGCTCGAGGGCACGCGAGAGCCCTTCGATCATGGCATTGTAAGTGGAGGCCAGTTCCTTGTTGCGGTGCCTCAGATCCTTCACGATGGCAGAACGCTCCATCGTAAAAGCGATATATTCAGCCATGCGCTCAAGAAAATCCACGCTGGAAGGCTGGATATCTTGCGGGGTTCGCCAGGCAACTTCCAAAATGCCCAGAAAATCGTTATGCCCGATCAAAGGCAGGGCAAGATAACTTCGGAAACCTTCCTGTACCAGCGGGCTGATCGGACGTGAGCCCGTGCCGGGATCTGTCAAATCCTCAATCCAGACCGCCTTCCGTTCGCTGGCGGCCTTCCCGGCCAGCCCGGTCTCGAAGTACAGTTTGAGCTTGGCGATGATCTGCGCATCCAGCTTATAGGTGGCAAGCAGGTCATAGCGTTGCGATGGCTGCTTATAGGAAAGAACAGTCATCGCATCTCCCTGGATCACACTGGATATTAATTCCAGAACAGCCGGCAGTGGATCGCGCACATCCAGGCTGGACTGTAACATCTGACAGATCGAGTGTTCCACCAATCTCTGTCCTGCGCTGTGACTTTGGATTTGGAAGAAACTATCTGAAATCGTGCTGGCTAAAGCACTGATCCAGGCAATGGTGCGTGCTTTGAAATAATCGGTTTGCGTGCTCAAAAGACCAATCAAGCCAATGACCCGGCCTTTTCCAAGCAGCGGGAAGATGCCTCCCGCCACCAGTTCTTCGTGATCCTGGAACGTAACAGGCTCTCCAGAGTGGATCGCCTTTTCTATAACGGGGGCCGGGAACGGATGGAGGATCGGATCGAGAGGCCACCGCCCGATCCATTGAACACAATTGTCTTCATCGACATGAGCAATACAGGCTTGTGATACGCCCCCCATTTCCACACAAATCCTTGTCCAGCGCTTCCCCAAAGCGAATATATCTGCCGAAATTCTGAGAGCCCGATCAGTTTGCTTCGACAGTTCTTCAGTGGATGAACCTCTAAAATTTGGCAACATATTACAGCTGGATGATCTTAACTGACCAGGGAATGACTGGCCAGCATCTCATTCAGTTTAAGCGCGAACTCGGGCAATGTTGAAGCGCGGATGGATACCAGCACGTCACGGGTGGGTTGTGAGAGAGGGAAGCCTTCCCCGCCAAAACCAGCCTGCAGAGCCTGCTGGGGATTGGAGAGAAGACGCGTGCAGAATTTCGGATTGACCGCAGCGGCGACCAGCAGACGGCTGATCGAATCTGCATCATTGGACACATCCAGAGTAATGGATTGACGAGTAAGCGGTTTCGTAAACATTAATTTATCTCCTGTTCCAAGTGGTCTCGCAAACAAATTATCCTTGCTGGCGCCGCTAACAGTTTTGATAGTCAGGTTACTAACAATTTTGTAAGAAAATGCGTTCAGGTGGATAGAAACCCCAAAGCCACCGGTTGGTGGCTTGGAAAGGGGGGCGCCAGGTTTTCCACCTGATAGAGCCCCAGCCGGTTATGGTTCCGGCTGTAGTGGTAATACTCGATATGATTATCTAGCGCCACCGCTAACGTCTTCGGGGCAGTCGGTCACGATGATATTGATTGTGTTTTTCATTGGGCACCTCTTTTGAGATTGATTTTGATGCCCAACTTTACCCCACCCCCGGTTACAAAGGTGGCCTCAGATTTCAGCCATTAATTGTTCGTATAGAGTGCTGATTTCTGAAGAGGGTTGGATTCCCAGTTCATCTTCCAGTGCCTGCTGGTATTGCCGATATTGAAGCGTCATATTGACAGGATCATGTAGACTGGCGTAGGCCTGAATAATCAGCCGGTGAGCTTCTTCCATCAACGTATCAGACAACAAAACCTGTTTGGCTGCATTCAGGCACTCCCGCGGCCGGCCATCCTGCAGATAAAGGGCAGCCAATTCCAGCATGGCCTGCCGATAAAAATCCTGATACCTTAGCCGGTCGGGGATAACCCACTCGGCATCGAGATCAGCTAGATAATCACCTTTTACAAGCTCGATGGCCTGTTCTAACAACCTTCTCTTCTCGGACGGCACAGTAGATTGTTGTAATTTCTCATTCAATCGATCAAGCTCTTCCCGATCCCAGCTGAAGCTGATGCTTCTGTTGAATTGATAGCGATCGTTCTCAAATACAATTGTGTCCTGCCCGATCGCCTGACGGATGCGATAAATATTGATCTTGAAGCGCACTTTAAGTCTCGCCGGAGAAATATCTGGCCAAAACACAAGTGCAACCTGCTCTTTCGTCAGAGGTCGAGACTGTAACAAGAAGAAAAACAGATCACGTGCCTCGCGGGTCTGCCAATCGGATAGGCTGATCGGTCTCTGATTGTGACGGACCTGCACTTCTCCAAATGAGGTGATCTCCAGCCGCGGGCTCACAGTTTGCGGGCTTTGATCGCTACTGGTCAGATTTTTATGCACTGCCGAAAGCGACTCTCGTATACGTTCTGCTTGTTCAAAAAATAATTGCAGCAGGGAATCCTTCAACAACGGACTGCTTTTCTTTTTCAACAAGCGGGCCACCCGCCCTGCATGGATCATCTGAGGCGTAAGTTTTTGCCAATCTCGTTGAGGAGGAAGCAATTCCTTGAACTTGTCGCTGTTCACTTTTCTGGGAGATTTGATGGATAATGCAGCTTCCAGCCATAGTTGTGCAATGGCTTGTTCCATCTGATTCCCACTCTGAAGAAAGAGAGCGACAGACTCGCGCAGAGAATCCACACACAGGTCAAGTTTGTCGGCATGCAGCCAGCAGCAACCGAGCTCGAGGTTAAGCATAGCCCGTTCAAAATTTCCCAGATTTACCTGTGAAAGCTCGGTCTTTCTCAGTTCTTCTATTGCCAGCAGATGATTCCCCTTTAGCCGCTGAAGGCGTGCCAGTCCAAGCGATGCATAGAATATATGCAGAGAATATCCCAGATTACTCGCAAGCGTAAGAGCATTGTCGTAGTGAAGATAGGCAGAATCAAAATCCAATAGATCAGTCAGCAAATCGCCAAGGCTGATCAACACATTCGTTTGAATGCGCACATAGCCGCTACGCTCAGAAGTTTTCAAAGCTTCCTGAAGGAGCGGGAAAGACTCCTCTAACCGGCCTGTCATGTGGTACAGCAGACCCAGGTTGTTGAGCAGGCGGGCTTTCCAACCGGTGTGACCAGCGTTTTCCCAGGCCTTCAGAGCGCTGGCATAATATTGAGCTGTAATTTCCGGTTCTCCTAAACGACGATGAACGACACCCAATTCGGTCTGAAGAATGGGAATGAAATTCTCTATACCCATGGAACGGCAGGTTTGCAAAGCTTCCTGTAACCATTTTTGCGCTTCACTCATGTGCCCAACAGCAAACAGAAGTAATCCTTTCAGCCGCAATCCTTCCACGTAGGTATATTGCATATCTGGATCTGAAGAACTTTGAGACAATTGCAATATTTTTTCAACATCCTGCAGTGCTCGATCATAATATCCGAGTTGCCTGCAAGTTTCTGCCCGGCGTACAAGGGCGGTTGCCCAATCGATTGTATAGTTTCCAACCTGCAGCTTTGACTCTGCCAGATCGAGCAACTCCAAGGCTTGTCTGTCATCGCCGCGACTGGCATGTATCATTCCCATTAAAGAAACCAGGGCGGGATGGGACAGCACGACATCTGCGGGAAGTCTATCTAACCAGTTGGCAAGAGTAAATATGCGTCCACCCAGAATGAATGCTCTGCTCGCCTGATTAAGAAGGCGCGCTTCGTTCTCATAGTCTTCCAGCCTGGCGTATATCTCCAGAGCTTCCTCCCAGGATTGCTGCTCCTCATAGGCACGGGCAAGGTTTTGCTGGATATGCCATGCCAGGGCGGGCTGTTTATACTGCAGTTGCGATCGCAGAAAGTGTTGAAAGAGGTGATGGTAGCGCATCCAACGCCCCTCGTTATCCAGGGGAACGCTGAAGAGGCTCCCGGTTCGCACGGTCTCAAAAAGCACGGGCCAATCGAAGCGCCTTCCCTCCATCAGAGGCTCGAGTACCTTCTCACATAGCGCGGCATCGAAGGTATCAAAGACCGAGGTCATTAGCATGAAGCGACGCACGTCCTCCGGCTGGCGCAGCAACACTTCTTTTGAGAAGAAGTCGAATAGCTCACGCGTCGACTCAAGAGGATGCATCTGCGGCAGGGTGCCGGGATGCCCATTCGTTAAGTGAATGGCCGCGATCCACCCCTCTGTCTCTTTGACCAGGGTTTGAGCATCCTGCGGACTGAGCAGGATGCCGTTATTCTGCTGGAATAACTGTTGAATCTCTTCCGGATAAAAGGAGAGCTCTTCAAAACTTAAACCGCCAACCTGATTTCTTGCGATCATCAATGGTGTGTCGGGCAGGTTGGGCAGGTTACGCGTGGCCAAAATGAGGTGAACTTGCTCGCCGGTTAATTGCAGGAAGCGGCTGATTACATGATTGATAAAGGGGATATTTCCCACCAGATGATAATCATCGAGAATAAGGATGAAGTGCTCGTTGATCTGAGCATTGATCTCATTAGTGATCGTCACCAGCAATCGCTCTTCATCCTGCTCGATGGAGGTCATGCTTTCGAGGGCAGCGAGCGAGTCGCGGCCGAATTTCGGGAATCGCTCATTGAGCGCGGCGATCAAGTATCTCAAAAATCGCTGAGGTTCCTGGTCCAGCGCGTCCAGGGAAAGCCAGCAGACCGGTAATTCACTTTGTTCGGCAAGGTCTACCAGCAGCGAGGTTTTTCCATATCCCGCGGGCGCAACGATCAGAAGCAGTCTTTTTTCCAACTGGTCATACAATGCATCGATCAGGCGCGTGCGGGTAATTAATTCCCGGCGCCGATAGGGGATACGGACTTTAATTCTGCTGACTGGCAGCTCGGAAGACGGTGTCATGATGGAGTTCTATAGTGAGAGGGTAGCTCTCACAACCAGGATTGATATATTTTATAACATTAACAGCCTGATTCGGCCTCTTTGATATTTCTCCTCAATGGAACACTATTTACGTTAGGGGAACTGAATATAAAAACAAAAAAGACCAGTCCACAAGAGAGCTGGTCTTTTATTTCGGCTTATAAATGACAAACACCAGGGTGAGGGGGGCACCCTAGTGTTCGTCGCTTTCTATATTACTACGCTTCAGATAACATTTCAAGGGCCTCTGCATTAACATTTCGTTAGAGTGCCCCGGGCAGGAATCGAACCTACATCTAAGCCTTAGGAGTGCCTTGTTCTGTCCATTGAACTACCGGGGCGCGGGCAGAATTATACATCAATGGAGTAAGACCCTAAAGGTTTCTTTTACATGAAATCTGTTAGAGATCGAAGGAAATGTTGAGAAGCTCCAAACACCAATGCAGTGGTAAAGACCATCAGGGTCTAGGCGCCATCATCCTTCGGGGGAGCCGTAGGTCCGTAATCCAGGATCTGACGCATCTGCGTAGTGCCCTCTGGCGGACCAACAATCCCCTTATCTTCCATCATGTCCACAATGCGTGCCGCCCGCGTATACCCAATCCTCATACGGCGCTGCAGCATCGAAACGGAGGCCCGCCCCTCGCGGCGGACAAGGTCGATGGCTTCTGCCAGCAAGGGATCGGCATTCGAATCCACTGGAGCCATTTCTTCGAACATCGCGGACTGCTTGAGAGGCACATCGGATGCCGGAATATCTGCGGGCGCTGCGGCCGCGGCATATGGGCTCGCTCCACCCAGCTGCGCACGCCAGAACTCGACAAGCCCCTGAATTTCATTATCCGAGACAAATACGCCCTGTAGCCGTGCAGCCGAAGGAGCATCTGGCGCCTGGAACAACATGTCGCCGCGCCCAAGCAGGCGCTCCGCTCCCGGTTGATCGAGAATGACGCGACTGTCGGTGTTGGATGCCACAGCAAAGGCAATGCGCGCCGGGAAGTTTGCTTTGATCAAACCCGTCACCACATCCACCGAGGGGCGCTGGGTGGCGAGGATCATGTGGATGCCGGTAGCACGCGCAAGCTGCGCGAGACGCGTAATGGTCCCTTCGGTCTCGCCGGGCGCGATCATCATCAGGTCGGCCAGCTCGTCAATGACGACTACCAGGAACGGCAGTTTCTTGCCTCCCTGCAGCTTCATGCGGGCATTGTAGTCCGTAATGTTGCGTGCGCCCACCTGGGCGAACATGTGATAGCGCTTATCCATTTCGCGCGTCATCCACTGTAACGCGCCGATGACGCGATCGATCTCCACGACGACGGGCGCCAGCAAATGTGGCACGCCGTTATAGCCGGTGAGTTCCACGCGCTTTGGGTCCACGAGGATCAGGCGCAGATCGTCAGGTGTGTTGTGTAATAGGAAACAGGTCAGGATGGAGTTGACACAAACCGATTTACCGGAGCCGGTCGTGCCTGCGATGAGCAAATGAGGCATCGCCTCGAGGTTAGCGCTGATCGGATGCCCGGTCACGTCCTTGCCCAATGCAAATTTGAGCGGATGTTTGTTGCGCTGGAATGGCTCGCTTTCGACAATATCGCGCAGGGCAACCAGAGTCATCTCATCGTTGGGAACTTCGATCCCAACATAGCTATGGCCCGGGACCGGTGCCTGGATGCGGATGCGCGGGGCAGCCAGCGCGAGCGCCAGGTCATCCGCCAGAGAGGAAATCTTGTTTACCCGCACCTTGGTCCGGCCGCTTCTCGTCTCAACGAAGAGCGGTTCCACGCCAAACTGCGTGATCGTCGGCCCGCGGTTGATCTCCACCACCTGCACCGGCGCGCCGAAGGAAGCAAGCGTCTCCTGGATCAGGCGCGAACGCTGCTCGATAAACTCTTCGTTGACCGCAGGTGCGCTCCCTGAATCCAGAATTTGCTTCACATCGGGCAGTTGCCATTGGATGACCGCTTCGGCAGCTCTTACCGTTTTGACGGGCACGCCAGGCTCTTCCACCTGCACCATGGGTTCCGGCCGGTGTAGAGGTGTGTACCCGTTCGATGAAACGCCGGGCGCATCGGGCTGGAAAGGCTTGTCACGCTTCTTAATCGGCGTCGCCAGCAAGGCACGTACTCTCACCACGAGCGGATTCACCCAGCGGAAAAGATCTTCCACAGAAATATCGAAGGTCATGATCAGAGTGATCAACAGCCATGCCAGCAGGGCGACAATGGCTCCCCCGGTACCAAACCCATTGAAAAGGATCCGGGCGAACAGATCGCCAAGATAGCCGCCACCTCTGCCGTTCAACACAACCTGCTCGACCTCTGTCGGCGGGATCAGCATCAGGGTTACCGAGTGTAGGACCGCCAGCAGCCAGAGGAAAAACAAAAAGATGCCGGTAGCGCGTTCGAGCGACAATGGCGGCAGCTTTTCAATTCGTCGCATGATGAGCCATAGACCCATCACGATCAGGGTCACAGGCAGGATATAGATTCCCCTTACAAAAATCTGGCTGAGCAGCCGCATCATGCCACCTGTGAAATCGCTGCGCTGTGCGGAGAACAGGATCAGCGTGATGAGCAAGCCCACCACCGACATGATCGCGCCGACCACGTCCAGCCTGCGCTCGGGGGTGAGGGTATCCCACCAGCGAACGGACGGCGGCTCGGGTGGATGCGAAGCGTGGCGCGTCGCTTTCCCTTTGGATGCGTGCGACTTACGCGCCGCGCTGTCCTTTCCCTGCGAAGAGGTCAGCACCTTGCCTTTGGCTTTTCCACCGGATCTCGATGGCGAAGAAGGTGTCTTGAGAGGCATGAGTTCTAAAAGTATAGCACAAATGGTCTGTTTTTCATTCGCCGCTCGGTTCCTGAATGGATGAAATCTTCATTGCAAATTTCAAATAAAAACCGATTTCTCAGTCGCACATGTGCGCGGCATGCTGTAAGGTAAAATAACAAAACAAATACTTTGGAATTCGCCTCAAAATAAAGGGAAGTGTAACGCGACACCACGGTGTGGCGCTACAGATTTATAAAACTCTGCGGCAAATTCAGTCACCGAGGAACTCATTTGTTCGAAATACTTTTTCTTGGCACATCCGCCTCCGCGCCCTCTGCAAAGCGCGGACTTTCAGCACAAATCGTTAAGCACAACGAATATCGTTTTCTGATCGATTGCGGTGAGGGCACACAGCGTCAGATTTTGCAATCAGGTGTGGGCTTTAAGAACCTCACCCGCATTCTGCTTACACATGGCCATCTCGATCACATCCTGGGGCTGGGCGGATTGATGTCCACATTTTTGCGCTGGGAGGCCGTCGAAGAATTGGATATCTTCGGCGGGCGCACCACTCTCGACCGCGTCCATGATCTGCTGTATGGCGTTGTCCTGCGCGGTAACCAGGCTCCCATGCCGTTGCGGTTGAATGAGATCAAGCCGGGCTTGTTCTTCGAGTCAGACGATTTCACAGTGAGTGCCTTCTCAGTCTATCACCGGGGGCCCGATTGTCTGGGCTATGTATTCGAGGGGAAAGCGCGCCGCCCATTCCTGCCCGAAAAGGCGGATGCGCTGGGAGTCCCGTTCGGGCCCGAGCGCCGCGACTTGGTAGCCGGGAGCGAGATCACTCTTGCCGACGGCAGGCGCATTCGACCAGACGATGTGCTGGGTCCGCTTCAGAAGGGTGTGAAACTTGTCGTGGTGGGCGACACAGGCCGCACGGATGATCTGGTGGAGGTGTGTCGAGACGCGGATGCGCTGGTGATTGAGTCCACGTATACCGAGGAGGAAGCCGAGATGGCCCGCCAGTTTTCACATCTCACGGCGCGCCAGGGGGCAGAACTGGCTGTAAGAGCAGGTGTAAAAAAGCTGATTTTGACTCACATTTCTCGCAGGTATCGCGAGAAGGATGTTTTGAAAGAAGCCCAGTCCATTTTCCGAAACGCCGCGGTGGCGCGGGATTTTGACTCCTTCCAGATCAAGCGCGAAGAGGAAAATTAAAAAGGTGCGGACGTGGTCCGCACCTTTGCTTTTCTCACGGCTATATTATCAGACTGCGTCGCTCGTCATAATGAACAACGGGGTCATCTCGAAGCTTTCGAACTTCGGTCGCAGGCGTTCTATATTATAGAAACGATCCACATTGACGGTCTTCTTCCGGCTGGTCACTATATCGATCGGGATATTATCGTAGCGACCGTTCTTGAGCACCACAAGGCGTCCATGCATTCTCTTGAGAAGAAGGTCGAGCGCGAGATTGCCATACGCCATCGGGGCGATGGAGTCGATCGCATCCGGGTCACCGCAGCGGACAAGATAACCCAGTTTCTGGTT